>JAIRZR010000071.1 GCA_031267155.1 Prevotellaceae bacterium
CAAAAAATAATGTAAATTTTATTTGTCTGATTAACCGTATCTTATAAATTATGTGAATCTTTTTTCACTGTTTTATGAAAAAAAAATTTGGAGAATAACATAGAATACCCCGAACAAGCCGCAGGCGCAGTTCGGGGTAAAGCTCCTCTCCGTCACAATTCCGTAAGGAGTTGAACTACTTCGTAGTTCTGGAGTGCGATAGCTTACCCCGAGCTGCGCTTCGCTTGCACGGGGTTATCAAAATTGGACGCCTACGGCGTTAAAAGACACGAAACATCTCTACATTTTTATCTCACAATTTTAGTCCGCACACTGTATAACATCTCAAAATTATACCGTGCGTGATATAAATTCGAAATCAGGGAAAACATGTTTAAGGCGTCAATAAAGCGTTATTCGTCGGAAAAAACGTATTATTCGTCGATTTTGCCGGTCATGCAGCTGAAGGCGTCATATCTTTGCAGAAAAATATGAAACGTAGCGTAACATTAAAAACAGTATTTATAATCGCAGCAGGCTGCTGTTTTTCACACTGTCCGCTTTTTGCCCGGAACGACACTGTCGCTCCGCCGAAAAGAGCGATAGCAAAAGCGGCAATCGAAACCGTGGGAATAAATATTGGAGTGTGGGCATTCGACCGTTATATAATAGCCAGTGACGCCGTGTATAACATTGATTTCAGCACGGCGAAACGCAATTTCAGACAGGGCTTTGTTTGGGACAACGACCAGTTTTCCACCAATTTGCTGGGGCATCCCTATCATGGAGGACTGTATTTTAACGCTGCCCGTTCCAGCGGCATGAATTTCGGACAGTCTCTCCCGTATTCGATTGCCGGAAGTTTAATGTGGGAATACTGTATGGAAAATGAACCTCCGTCCATCAACGATTTTATATCGACCTCAATCGGAGGAGCGGTTTTGGGAGAAATCACATTCCGGCTTTCCGGTTCTCTGATTGACAACAGTGCAGGCGGCTTCAATCGCTTCGGGAGGGAACTGCTGATCGGGCTTATTTCGCCGATGCGCGAACTGAACAGGATTTTCAGCGGCGAGGCATGGAAGATACGGAGTACGGCGTGCGATGAATTTTCCGGCGATATTCCCGTCAGTTTTTACGTCATGGCGGGATACAGGGGACTTGCCGAAGATTCGGAAATCAGGAACAGACTGGACAATGGCATGTATGTTGACGTCCTGTTAAATCATGGAAATCTGTTTTCCGAAAACAGCGAAAAACCGTATGATGCGTTTATCCTGCGTACCTCGTTTAACTTTTTTTCGAAACAGCCGCTTATCGGCAGTGTCAATGTCGTCGGACAGCTGTGGGGAAAAAATATCCCGCTGAAAAGCGAAAAATCAACAGCGCACTGGGGCGTATTTCAGCATTTTGACTATTACGATTCCAATACCGCAGTTGCGGAACAGCGCGTCAATTCGTACCGCATTGCCGAAACAGCCGCTGTCGGAATCGGCGCACAGTTTAAAACAGCTGCAGGGAGAGGCGCAGGCATTGTGTCAAGCGCATATCTCACCGGAATATTGCTCGGCGGCAGTATTACGGATTATTACCAGGTAGTCAAGCGGGACTACAACCTGGGAAGCGGATTCAGTTCGAAAATAAGTGCAGGACTGCTGGGACGCAGGGCGGGATTCAATATAAAAGTGGAAGATTACCGGCTTTATACATGGAAAGGATATGAGCCGGGAACGGATCTGTCGCAACTGACCGCCGGAGAACAGCGAACCCTGAATGTCCAGGGCGATAAGGGAAATGTCAGATTTACAATCTACAGTACGAACTTCTACTGGCATTTCAGGAAACACTGCGTGCTTTCATTCGAAACATCCTATTACTTTCGCGACAGCTATTACAGATATTTTCCAAACATAAAATATCAAATCGTGGAAAGCAAACTGGGGATATGTTATTTATTTTAAGGACGCTGGAGCTTATCGTCGGGCACGACATCAAAGCCGGCAATGTACGGCCGTGATCGGGAGTTTAGAGCGACCGCAAGGGTGGGGTGTTAAAAATGTTGATTCTGCTGAAAATAATTACGTTCCATTTTATGAATTACAATAATGTCACGCCTTCGGCGTTTTGTAAGGTTGGTGTTTGTTGTTTTGCTATAAAAATAACATCCCTTCGGGATTTTTGTGCTGATATTCAATCATATTCTCAGTAGAAAACCCGAAGGGTTGAAATTATTATAGAAAACAGGACAGGCAATCTAAAAACCCTGAAAGGGTGGCATTATAAAATTACGCCGATCTCCCTTCAAATACATGCTATTTTGTCAACACACACAATACTATACGCAAAAACGGAACGTAATTATTTTTCAATGGACGTAACATTTTTGACACCCCACCCGAAGGTCTTTATTTTCATAACCGCAGGTCGCGACTTTTAGAGTTAAGAACTAAAAGTTAAAAGTTAGTGTCATGTCCTGAAAAAATATACACATTTTTTTATTATTACTACATTCATTTTTTTCATCAATTTTCACCTCCTGTTTTATACTGCACGCGGGCTAAAATTGTGATATAAAAATGTAGAGATGCTTCATGTCTTTTGACGCCGTAGGCGTCCAATTTTGATAACCCCGTGCAAGCGAAGCGCAGCCCGGGGTAAGCTATCGCACTCCAGAGGGTGTCTCAAAAGGGTCGAGTCCCGTCATTGCGAGGGCGTAGCCCGAAGCAATCCAGTGATTAACAGTCTTCTGGATTGCTTCGCTTCGCTCGCAATGACGACATGATTGATTTTTTGGACATCCTCAAGCTTGCGCTTGATTCAAGTCCTTACGGAGTTGTGACGGAGAGGAGCTTTACCCCGAACTGCGCCTGCGGCTTGTTCGAGGTTATCCACATTGGACGCCTTACGGCGTCAGTCCACAATGCACAAAAATATCCCGCGCATAGTATAAACAAAAGCTTGATGAAATAATAATAAATTATACGAAAAATCATGCCATTGCCATTGCCTGATGAAGAGCAATCAGCTTTTTTCGACAGGCAAACCCACTGATATACTGGCTTATCAAAAATTTTTGGTGCATGAATCAATAAAAGTATTATTTTTGCGGCTTAAATACACGAATTTATTTATATGGTTAAAATTACATTTCCCGACGGGGCTATAAAAGAATATAATAAGGGAATAACAGGATTGGAAATTGCACAGAGCATCAGTCCGCGACTTGCGGGCGAAGTTTTATCGATAGGGGTCAACGGACAGACAGTGGATCTCACTCGTCCGATAGAAGAAGACGCTGAAATCAAGTTATATAAATGGGAAGATGCTGAAGGAAAACGGACATTCTGGCATTCGTCCTCGCATCTTATGGCTGAAGCGCTGGACGCCACATTTCCGGGAGTCAAGTTCGGAATAGGTCCGAGCATCGAAAACGGATTTTACTATGACGTCGATTTGGGAGAACACATTATTACAGAGGCGGATTTAAAGACAGTCGAAGACAAAATGCTGGAGTTTGCCCGCGAAAAGCAGGAATATCTTCGCCGTGACGTCAGCAAAGCCGAAGCACAGGAAACATATACCGAAAAGGGAGACGAATATAAAATCGAACTGATCAACGATTTGCAGGACGGAACAATAACATTTTATACCAACGGAAATTTCACCGATCTGTGCCGGGGCCCGCATCTGCCGAGTACAGAGCCGATAAAGGCAATTAAACTCACGGCAATTGCAGGAGCATACTGGCGGGGTAACGAGAAAAACAAAATGCTCACCCGCATCTATGGCATAACATTTCCAAAGAAAAAACTTTTAGACGAATATCTCGCGATGCTGGAAGAAGCGAAAAAACGCGATCACCGCAAAGTCGGTAAAGATTTGGAACTGTTTACTTTTTCACAGAAAGTGGGACAGGGTTTACCCCTGTGGCTGCCGAAAGGCGCCGCCCTGCGCGAAAGACTGGAAGTTTTTCTGCGGAATCTGCAGAAGAAAGGCGGATATCTGCAGGTCATAACTCCGCATATCGGGCAAAAGGAATTGTATGTTACTTCGGGACATTACGCAAAGTATGGCGCCGATTCGTTTCAGCCGATTAAAACCCCGCAGGAAGGCGAGGAATTTCTCTTGAAACCGATGAACTGTCCGCATCACTGCGAAATATACAGGTCGAAACCGCGCTCGTACAGGGATCTGCCCCTGCGGCTGGCGGAATTTGGCACCGTGTACAGATATGAGCAGAGCGGCGAACTGCACGGATTGACAAGAGTAAGAGGCTTTACACAGGACGATGCGCACATTTTCTGCCGTCCCGACCAGCTGAAGGAAGAATTTTGCAAAGTAATCGACATCGTTCTGTATATATTTAAAATACTGAAATTTGGAGACTATATTGCACAGGTATCCCTGCGCGATCCCGCTAACAGGGATAAGTATATCGGCTCGGACGAAAACTGGGAAAAAGCTGAAAGCGCGATAATTGAAGCTGCCGGAGAAAAGGGACTGAAAACTGTTGTCGTAAAGGGCGAAGCGGCTTTCTACGGTCCGAAACTTGATTTTATGGTTAAGGACGCCATCGGTCGCAAATGGCAGCTGGGAACAATTCAGGTGGATTATAATTTGCCCGAGCGCTTTGAGCTGGAATATGTTGGAGGAGACGACAGGCGCCACAGGCCTGTAATGATTCACCGGGCGCCCTTCGGGTCGATGGAGCGTTTTGTTGCAGTGCTGATTGAACATACGGGTGGAAGATTTCCGCTCTGGCTTATTCCCGAACAGGCAGCTGTCTTGCCTGTAAGCGGGAAATATAACGAATATGCGCACAAACTCGCACAGTTGCTCGACGAAAACGATGTGCGCTGCACGGTTGACGACAGAAACGAAACCATAGGAAAACGTATCCGCGAAACCGAACTGAAACGCGTGCCGTATCTGCTGATCGTCGGCGAAAAAGAAGAACAGTCCGGAACAATTGCCGTACGCCGGCAGGGCGAAGGCGACAGGGGCGTCTTCACTGTAGATGAATTTGTTAACCTCATAAAAAACGAGGTCAGGGAAGAACTAACAATTTAACTTGGATATGTACAAATGAACATAAAGGTATAATTTTCGTTTGATTTTTAATGGTTATCGAGTCATGGAAGAAGAAGAAAACATTCGGAAAAAAATTGGGGAGAGAATCAAGGAATTGAGGTCGGGAAAAGGATTTTCGAAACAAAAGCTTGCAAATTTGACAGATATTTCCTCGGCAAGCGTCGCACGCATGGAAGCGGGACGTCATTCTGTCGGGATTGATACTTTGGCTAAAATTGCAAAAGTTCTGGACTGCCGTCTGGAAATTGTCGAAAATGGAAAACTGAGGATCGAAGATCGGGAATGGAAAAACGACCGGGAAAGAATTTTAGTCCAGCTGAAAGACATAAGGGTGGAAAGAAATATCCGGCAGCACAAATTCGCCGAGATGCTCGGAATTGCCTGCTGCAATATGTCGCTGATCGAATCGGCTAAACGTTCGTCGGGAGTCGAGCTGGTATCGCGCATTGCGGAACTGCTGGGCTGCAGCCTCGAAATAATAAGCAATCCGGAACGCAGTGCCATGGCGGTTAAAAAGCTTAAAAACTGCAGGGAACTGTCCCCGGATGAAATTGATTTCCTGAAAGCAAATCATAAAAAGCCGCTTTCCTTTCTGAAGGAGAAACTCGAAAGATCGGAAATGGATATAAAAAACAAGATGCAAAAACTGAATCTGAGGTGCATACTGGACGACAAAAAGTCCGGCAGACACCCGCGAAAGAGACTGTAATATATAAATATAAAATGTAGTATGAAAAAATTCTCATATTTGATTTTGGCAGCCATAACTGTGCTGCTTGTTTCCTGTACCGCTGACAATGCGGGCTATAAATACGAAACAGTTGCGGGCGATCCGTTAAATGCGCGGATATATACCCTTGACAACGGTCTGAAAGTGTATCTGTCGGTAAATAAAAGCATACCGAGAATCCAGACATACATCGGCGTCAGGGTGGGCGGCAAAAATGATCCCGCCGAAACTACGGGTCTGGCTCATTATTTTGAACATTTGATGTTCAAGGGAACCGAAAAAATCGGAACCTCAAATTATGAAATGGAAAAGCCGCTGCTTGACAGAATCGAGGAACTGTTTGAAGTTTACAGAAAAACAGCGGACGAAAGCAAGCGGGAAGCTCTGTATGCCCGGATTGACAGCGTGTCGCAGGAAGCCGCCAAAATCGCCATTCCCAACGAGTACGACAAACTGATGAGCAGCATAGGCTCGCAGGGTACCAATGCGTTTACCTCATACGACGTTACGGCATACGTGGAAAATATCCCCTCGAACCAGATAGAAAACTGGGCGGAGGTCGAAGCCGACCGTTTCTCAAATCCGGTCATACGCCTGTTTCATACCGAACTGGAGACTGTGTACGAGGAATATAACATGGGACTCACACGGGATATGGGGAGAGTGTTCGACACCATTCTGTCCGCCCTGTTTCCTCATCATCCGTACGGAAAACAGACAATACTCGGAACTCAGGAGCATCTGAAAAATCCTTCGATATCAAATATCAAAAAATACTTTGACACTTATTACGTGCCTAATAATATGGCAATTTGCATGGTTGGCGATCTGGATCCGGACAGGACGGTAGAGATTATCGACAAATATTTTGGAAAATTTACAGGCAGGGAGGTTCCCAAACTGAAAACAATGCCCGAAAAGCCGATAAGCGCTCCGATTGTTAAGGAAATCGTTGGACTTGAGGCTGAAAACATTGTGATTGCATACCGTTTGCCGGGCGCAAACAGCAGGGATGCTGCGATTCTCGAATTTATCGATTATATTCTGACAAACGGGGACGCCGGGCTGATTGACCTGAATTTAGTGCAGAAGCAAAAGCTGCTGAGCGGAGCAGGCGGCTCCGAGCGCCTCGCAGATCACAGCATTTTCATCCTGATGGGAACGCCGAAGGAAGGACAGTCCCTGGACGAGGTGCGCAGTCTGCTGCTTGGGCAGATGGAACTGTTGAAAAAGGGAGAATTTGAAGACTGGCTGATGGAAGCGGTCATCAATAATTTCAGACTGTCAAAATATTACCAGCAACAGGAATCCGGCTATGCTGCAAGTTTGCTCCTGAACTCTTTCGCGAACGGAGTCGACTGGGCAGATCAGGTCGGCATGATTGATTTTCAGTCGAAACTGACAAAGCAGGATGTTATTGATTTCTGTAACAAATATTTTAACGACAATTATGTTGCCATCTACAAAAGACAGGGACCCCCGGAACAGAAAAAGATAGACAAGCCGCAGATTACTCCGATCCCGACAAACAGGGACAGCGAAAGTTCTTTCCTTGCCGAATATAAATCGCGCGAAGTGCCTGCCATTGAACCTGTTTTTGTCGATTATGATAAGGATATGTCGAGACTGAAGGCAAAAAGCAATCTTGAAATCCTTTATAAACAGAATACGACCAATCCTTTATTTTCAATGAATTATGTTTTCGAAATGGGAAACAGCAGCGATAAGCTTCTGGGAACGGCGTTCAACTATCTGGATTACCTCGGCACGTCGAAACATTCGGCAGAGGAAATTAAAAGCGAATTTTACAAAATGGCATGTTCTTTCGGAGTATCCGCTTCAAATGAGCGGGTTTACGTATCAATCAGCGGATTAAGCGACAATTTCGAGAAAGCGCTGACGCTGCTGGAAGAACGTCTGGCTGAAGCCGTAGTCGATGCGCAGGCATGGAAAAACATGGTCTCCGACATTTTGAAATCAAGGGTAAACGCAAAGGCAAATCAGAGCGCAAATTTCTCGCAGCTTGTCAATTACGGACAGTGGGGAGAGAAATCCGCCGCTACGAACATTCCTTCGGCTGAAGAACTGGAATCGCTTGATCCTCAAGTTCTGGTCGATAAGATCAAGTCGCTTAAAAACTACGAACATGTGATACTGTATTATGGTCCGCTGTCGAAGGAACAGATTGTGGAAACCGTAAACAGAAATCATGCTGCTGCCGACAAACTGCAGCCTGTGCTTGAGGCGATTAAGTTTGTGGAGCAGGAAACAGACGAGAACAAAGTCTATCTGGCTCACTATGACGCAAAACAAATCTATTTCTCAATGACGTCGAAGGGCGAAAAGGGATATAACAGGACAATAGAGCCTGACCGCCAAATGTATAACAGCTATTTCGGCGGCGGAATGAACGGCATTGTGTTTCAGGAGATGCGCGAAGCGAGAGGACTGGCGTACAGCGCCGGAGCTTCGTATTCCTCGCCAAACAAACCGGACAGGTCGTACTATCTGAAAACCATGATAGCCACGCAAACCGACAAGCTCGCGGATGCATGTGCCGCATTTCTTGATATTCTGAACAATATGCCCGAATCGGAAAAGGCTTTCGAGCTGGCAAAGGAAAGTATTCTTTCGAATATCCGCACGGGACGGACATTGCGCGAGGCTGTGCTGTGGAGCTATCTTTCGGCTAAGGAATTTGGCTATGACTATGATTCCCGGAAAGATGTTTTCGAAAAGGTGAAGAATATGACTCTGGCAAATGTGAAGACATTCCAGGAGAAATATGTGAAGGATAAACCGTACACCTACTGTATTTTGGGCGATACGAATGATATGGATGTGAATTTCCTGAACAGCCTGGGCAAGGTTCGGAAACTTACGCAGAAGGAGATTTTTGGATATTAAGCGAATAATTAATTTTTTATAATAAATCAAATTGTATAAATATGGGTAAAAAAGCTGTAATTGTGGTAGACATGCTAAATGATTTTGTGAGCGGCTCGCTTGGCTGCGACCGTGCAAAGGCAATTGTTCCGGCAATCCGGAAACTGACGCATGCTGCCCGTGAAAACGGTGTATATGTCGTTTATTCAAACGACTGTCACATTAAAGATGTTGATGCGGAACTGAAACTTTGGGGCGACCACGCTATCAAAGGTACGTATGGCGCAGAAGTTATCGAAGAACTCAAGCCGGAGGAAACGGATTTTGTCGTGCCTAAAAGAAGGTACAGCGGATTTTTCCAAACCGACTTGCATCTCCTGCTCAAAGAGCTTGGAGTAGATACTGTTATCATGACCGGACTGCATGCGCACATGTGCGTACGCCATACTTCGGCGGATGCATACTGCTGGGGATTCAATATCGTTGTCCCGAAGGATGCTACCGATTCCTTTACGGAAGAGGATTATAACTATGGTATCAAATACCTTAAAGAGGTCTATGGCGCGGAAATTACAAGCGTTGACGATTTAACCGCGTCTTTTAAGTGAGCCGGAACGGGAATTAACCCGAATAGTAGGGTGTTAAATTTTGGGGGTAGATTTTACAATTTACCCCCAAAAATTTTTAAGAGGTAAGAGCGCTGACGCGCCAAACAACGCTCCCATAAAAATCCGGGCGCACATCAGCGCTTTTAGTTTTTAGTTTTTAACTTTTAACTCTAAAAGGTTTTCTCAATTGAATCCATATCCACATACCAGACATATCCCCTGACGTCGGGATATTGCATCAGTTTAAGCAAATCCATGTAATTACGCACCTGAGCCTTATGGGAGTCTTCCATAGATGTTCCGAACTTGTAATCGATAACGAGCGTTTCATTTTCGGAGGACATTATTCTGTCAGGTCGGCGGCTCAAGCCCTTATTCATCGACGCCGGCAGAAGCAGGAATTTTTCAGTAATGATCTCGTATGGACTGTCATCGGCAAACCATTTTTCTGCGAAATGCAAAGCGCGGGCGACACGGTTTCTCAGTTCGGGAAGCTGTTCTCTTTCAATCAGTCCGTCCTCCACAATACTGTCGATTGCCGCCGGCGCGTCCTTTGCCGAACGGATAAGCGAAAACGCCTTATGCATCAGTATTCCGTAATTTTTCAGCTGTACCGGACTTGCCTGTGCTGTGAAATAATTTTCCGATTCGTACTTTAAGCTTAGTTTTTTATCGAAAACGGAAGAATTGTAATTCGTTACAAGTATTCCTGAAAAAGCGTCCTCTTTCCTGTTTTCCCGTTTATACTGTTTTTCGCCGAATACGTAGCACATATCTTTGCCAGCCAGCGGCTTTCTTTTCAGACTGTTCTGCATGAAAGCCGGATTGCGCAGCATAAAGTCCGCCAGCAGCGACGCGGCGGTGCCGGCAAACTGTCCCTCTCTCTTTTCGGGCGGGGACGAGAGGGGCAGCATGATGTGCAGTTCTTCCTTTGCCCTTGTGAATGAGACATAAAGAAGGTTAAGGTTGTCAATCAGGGACTGTATTGTCTCGTAATAATATTCCTGTTCGAAATAGCTGTTTTTCATATCATTCCCGTAACTGACGGGGACATACTGCAATTGACTGAAAGGTTCTTCCGCGGGACTGAGCCAGACTGTAGTAGCGGATGATTTGGGTTTCATGCTCCAGTTGCAGAAGGGAATGATAACCACGGGATATTCAAGACCTTTTGCCTTGTGTATTGTCGAAATGCTTATCGCGTCGGGAGTTTTACCTTCCGGCAAATTCATCCTGCCGCTTTCGGCGTCCCAGTATTCTATAAAAGACGAAATATCCGGTATTTCGCTGTTCGAGAAGGAAATCAGCGTATCGTGCAGTTCCTGGATGTAAGGGATTTCGACAGGATCGTTGCCCAGGTCGAAGACTCTGACCAGCCGTTCGAACACCTCCGGCAGGGACAGGGAAGCCAGTTCCGAAAGCTGTTTTTTGAGGCCGCTGTCCAAAATTCCCGAACTGTCCCATTTGAATCCGGACTGATTTCTGTTCAGGAAATAATTTATCAGCGCGTTGTTCACCATGTCGTCGGGATTGAGGGCGGCTTTCATGAGCGAGATTATGAACTTCACGCTTGCCGATTTTTTTACAAGCAGGGCGTCCTGATACACAATATCGAAGCAGTGCTCTGTGTCGGAATCTGCACAATTCAGGAGACAGTCGCTCACCATCCGTCCATCGTTGGCGTCACGCACCAGAATGGCTATATCTCCTGCCCTGTAGCCTCTGTCCTGCATGTCGGCAATAAGTTTGGGCAGCTGCTCAAGTATTTTGTCTTTCGCCTTTTTTTCATCTATTATCAGGGACATGGAAACATATCCGCCCTTATCCCTGTTCTTTTCGCAAATCTTTTGCCCGACATTCCTGTAGGCATCGCCCAGTACATTTATCCCGGCGCCGGACGTCGGAGGCGAAGAAAAAACCTTTTCGACATAAGCCGGCAAAGCGGAAAACAGGGCGTTGTTGAACTCAATCACATTAGGGAAACTCCTCCAGTTTGTATCCAGATTCTTCTCCCTTACGGTAAAATTGCTGAAATCGCTGAATATTTTGTGCGCCAGTATGCGCCAGTCGCCGTTTCTCCAGCGGTATATCGACTGTTTTACGTCGCCCACAACGAGGGAACTCCGTCCTTCGGAGAGGCTGTTTTTAAGCAGGGGCTTGAAATTCCGCCACTGGGCTTCCGAAGTGTCCTGAAATTCGTCGATCATGAAAACGCCATAGCGTGTGCCCGCCCTTTCGTAGATAAAGGGGGCGTCGTTTTCGTTGATCAGTTTTCCCAGCAAATGAGTGGTTTCGCTGATGGGCATAAGATTTTCCTCATTTGCCACCTCGCGTATATTTGCTTCCATTTCAGCGAAAAAGCCCAGATCTGCCATGGCTTTTTTTATACATACGGCAGTGAAATACCGGCGATAATTTTCCCTGTGATATTCCACCGCTTCCCTTAAAAGACCGGATAACTGACCGGATATTTGCCGGATATCGGTTTTCACAATTTCCGAAACTTTTTTTCCGCACCAGGCGTCGTCGTCATCCTTATCGAGCAGATCGTCAACCGCTTTTACGGGAAGACTGTAGTCGCCTTTTTTCAGTTTATAGAAATAGTTCACCGGTCCGTTTTCCCCCTGACAGAAATCGGATTTGCGCAGTTCGGCGTACTTGATAATGGAAACAGCGCCGCCGGCAAACGAAGTAAGTTTTTTTTCGAAATCATCCGTTATCTTCTTCAGTTCCACGCTGAACCCGGACATGAAAGCGGCGTCACTGATTTTTGCATGAAACTGGCTGTCAAACTCGTGGAACTGTTCTTTCAGTATCTCGTATCCCCTGCTTTTTAGCGATTTGCGAATATCCCAGTTGTGTCCCCTTTCCATCTGCCCGTCAATGATATCCGATATGTGACGGTATAAAAAATCGTTTCTGTGGATATTAAGCATCATGCGGTCAATGGCTTCGCTTATCAGGCGGTCGTAGTCAAGTTCGAGCCTGAAACCCGGACGCAAGCCCGCTTCCCTGACAAAAGAGTGAATAATTTTCTGGAAAAACTTGTCAATGGTGGATATCGAAAAGCTGGAATAGTTGTGCAAAATTGCCTGCTGAACTTTTATCGCCCTGTCTTTCAAAGTCTGCGGGTCGATATTCAATTCACTGCATATCGCTTCGGAAACCTTATCCACGCTGCTGCTGCCGGTCGCGATACCGTTCAGCGTGCTTATAATCCGGATTTTCATTTCGTCTGTAGCCTTGTTTGTAAAAGTTACAGCCAGGATTTCGCGGAATCTGTTTGCATTGTATCCGCCGGAAAGCGCCTGTTTCAGATACTCCAGCGTCAGGGTGTAGGTTTTTCCCGAACCGGCGGAAGCGCCGTAAACCGTCAGTCCGCCGGGTATCGGAGAAAAACCGGATTTGGACGGGGTTCCAAACAGTTCAAGTTGAATCGGCTTGCTCATAATTTTCGGAATTATTCGGTTTCGGAATTTTGGGAATATCTTTCGGGAGCCATGCGCTTATGCTCCTCCAGCATCATCCGGTGCAGCATGTCCGACAGATCGCGTATTTTGAGGGAGGCAACCGTTTCGGCGCTTATCTCGGGCAAAACATGCAGGCGCGCCGTCGCACATCCTCCGAAAAGCATTCTTCCCGGCGGCAAAATATTTCTTGTCCCTTCTATAACTACCGGCAAAACAGGCAGCCTGTTCAGCTTTGCAATCATAAAGGCTCCTTCCTTGAAGCCCTGAATCCTGCCGTCGGCGGAACGTGTTCCCTCGGGGAAAATGGAAATGCTGCAGCCTTTGGAAGCCCATTTGCCGGCTTTTTCCAGCATCTCCCTGGCGCTCTGCCTTGTCCCGCGATTGATCATGATATCGCCGTGCAGCTTCAGAAGCCAGCCTACAAACGGCATTCTAAACACTTCCTTCTTGGATACCCACTTGAATACAAGCGGAATCTTGTACATCAGGCAAATGTCGAACATCGACTGGTGATTGCTGACTATTATATACGGCTGTTTCGGGTCGATATTCGCCCTGCATACATATATAATCTTCCACAACGGATTGAACCACAGATAATGCAGCCCCCAGTACAGGGAAAATGCATGTATGACTTTCCGTTTGGGATCAAAGGGATACGTGAGCGCAAAAACAATAAGGTTTATGATCATCAAAACGATGGCTTCGATTATCGATAAGAGCCAAAATACAATATTATATACATACCAGATAATGATTTTCATACTGAAATACTTTATGTTACACATTTAAAACGTTTTCGATTTACAGGCTCAAAAGTACACTAAAATTTTCTCAACTCAAAACAGCATTTTCGAATTACCAGCCATTATGGGAAACAGATAGCGTCCACTCTACTTCGGCAGGGAATGGTTTGCGGTTTCCTGACGGTTCATTTGATTCCGATTTTGAAGGTTTCTATTGCATGGTGTCCCAGTTTGTACGAAAATCTCTTGCCGGCAGATTTCATTGCTTCCGGTTCTTCCTCGATCATGTTCGTATGGCTGACGGATTCGATATCCCGATACAGGTTGAATGTTACTTCCGCGTCGTTACCTTCGATGTTGTAGTAGCGAAGGATCAGTGAATCGTCGTCTTCGCATTTCTTTATCGTGCTGACGACGGCGCCTTTGCCGGTCAATGTCGCGAAACTCTGCTGTTCGGGAAGGAATCCCTGCTGTTTTTTTGTGTCGCTGACGATGGTTTTTAGCGTCTGGCGGCTTTGAGAGCCTTGCCGGTAGCCGTTATGCCAGTCGCCGGCATGGGTGTATATCGAAAAGCGGTAGGAATGGTTGCCGGGCTGAATGTAATGATTGCCCAGTCCGTGACAGCTTTTCCGGCTTGCAAGGAGGACAGGTTGCAGGACGGCGTAATCCGCGGGATTGTCGGTCGGGTCGATCCAGTCGAAAACAGCGACGTCCGAGCTGATTGTCAGACCCATTTTTCCGTCCGAAGCCGCGAACCAGTCCTGCACTTCGCGTGGATGCACATCCTTGCAGGGCGTGCTGTAGATCTGTGAGGCTTTGGAATATCCGGCAGCGCCCTTTATCTCGTCTTTGCCAACCTCGACAACGCCCATCGGGACTTCGTAAGCAACCTTCGCCTGCTGCATGTTCACCGGGAATGCCAGCCGGAACTCGCGCCAGTTTTCGCCGTTGAAACGGTTCAGGTCAACTTCCACATCAATTCGCTTAACGGTCTTATACAGGACAATCCGCAGGACAGCCTGCGTCTCTTTCAGGGGCTGCACGGTCTGGAAGACGTCGCGCACCGCGCCGGTTTCCACGCATTGCCACTGCTGTTTGTAATTGCGCAGCCGGTCGAAACCTTCCATCGTTGGCTGCTGTACATCGGTAAATTCGCCGGCGCCGTTGCCCTTCGATTGCAGCGTGAACAGTTCGCCGCCGGAGAACTTGTCGTTGCGGAAAAACTCTTTCTTCAGCTCCTTGTCGTACAGGCTTTCGATGCCGCCGTCGCCGAGGACAATTTTGTAGTATTTGTTTTCGTATGCGGGAACGGTTTAGGGAATGTTTTCGTTGCCTGCCGGAAGGGCGCCTTCGGTCAGATAGTACGTTTTATAACCCAGCGCCGGGACTTTTTCGGCAACGAACGTGATGGTAATCACTTCATCCTTCTTGCCA
>JAIRZR010000083.1 GCA_031267155.1 Prevotellaceae bacterium
CTTACCCCGGGCTGCGCTTCGCTTGCCCGGGGTTATCGACATCAGACGCCTACGGCGTCAAAAGACACGAAGCATTTCTACATTTTTACCTCACAATTTTAACCCGCGCACTGTATAATCAGAAATGACGGCTATTCCCAGTTGAATTCCGTATTTTATGAAACAGAAAAAAATTTAGGGTTTAAATTAACTGTGAAATCGGAAACCGGCGATCTTATTATCAAACATTATTGGTATGACAAGATAACCGAACGAATTTATGAAACTGTTCCAACGACTGTTAACATTTCTGAAAAGGGGCTTGTATACCCGGACTTAATTCCTCAACCCATTGGGATTTGTGGCAATTATTATATTGGCGAAATACGTCCTGAACAAATTGAACCTCTTATGCAATATCAGAAAGAAAAGAAAGGAACAAAAGATACATTATATTTTGAAAATGAAGAGTTAAGAAAAATAATCAGGCTTGACGAAGATCCAAATCAGGTAATTGTATTATATAAATTGGATTTTAACAAATAAATTTGTTTTCTAACTAATGAAACCGATAAAGTTATATTATGCATTGTATTTATTCTCCTATGGAATTGGTGTGAAATAAATTGACTGTTTTCTTAATTTATACATCCCTCGCCTTCAGGCGAAGACTTTAGTTTGAAAAAGCTTTGGAAGGTATAGGTCGCTTCAAAATGGTCGGTGTCCGTCATTGCGAGGGCGCAGCCCGAAGCAATCCAGTGAATAACAGTATTCCGGATTGCTTCGCTTCACTCGCAATGACGACGTGTAGGACTTTTTGAACGCTCTCTGCACAATAATGCACAATTGGGGGATGCGTAAGCCTTTAGTCGGCTTTAGCCGACAGTAAACCATTCGCCTTCAGGCGAAGGTAGTTTAGTCTCCTGTGAAAAAATATTGCCGTCAACTTTAGCTGACGAAACTTTTTGGACATCCTCTCTCTGGGGCTTTAGCCAGTCATGGCAGGAAAATGTAACAAGCTATGAAAGAGCGTAATCAATAGCGTAGGGCCTTGCCGGCAAGGCCCTACGGATAATAAGCGCAATAACATCAAGCTCTGAAACGAAGTTCGACGTGGTCAAAGGGCGTAATCAAGTGAAACAAACCTGATTGCGCCCCGTTGGGGCTTGCTGCCGAATTAGGTATTTTCTACACAGGGCTTTGCCGGCAACGCCCTGTGCTAATGATATCGCTCTTTCAGAGCTATTATTTACAATCTTTGCGCTATTGATTTCAGCCCTTAACCTGACGGCTATGGGGCATGCTCTGTCTCCACGAAGAATGGGCTGTGATTATAATTGCGGAGACAGGGCATGCCCGGTTCGCCCCTACGTCGAAATGATTGCCGTTATACTATGGGCGAACACACAGGTTCGCCCCTACGTTGTGGTATTATTGATATTATTGACAACGGTAATCACGGCAACGACAATGTAGTGGCGAACCTGTGTGTTCGCCCTATTATGTGTTCGCCCTACATAACAAATTTACACCGCGTTCGGTATAATATCAAATCCGGTCAGGCCGCAAAGGTTTAGGGCAACCGCAAGGGTCGTCATTTCGCGTGAAACGGCAGTCATTTTTTGTTGAACGAAACCCAATACAGTTAATCGTGCATCGTGCAGAGGTAATATGTTATTTATTTCTCTTAGTGCAAATCCGAATTATAGGAACAAACAAGGTTTATTTCATTACCTTTGCGCGATATTTTATTGTAAAGTAAATAGATTTTATACAAAATGGAAAATAGAGTTACTGATTTATTAAAAATTAAATACCCTGTGATTCAGGGAGGAATGGTATGGTGCAGCGGCTGGAAACTGGCTTCGGCAGTCAGCAATAATGGCGGGCTGGGACTTTTGGGCGCAGGCTCGATGACGCCGGAACTTTTGCGCGAACACATTACAAAATGCAGGACAGCAACAAAATTCCCGTTTGGAGTGAATATACCTCTGATATATCAGGAGATAGACGGTATAATGAAAGTCGTTGTCGAGGAAGGAGTGAAAATTGTGTTCAGTTCCGCCGGAAATCCAAAGACATGGACTAAAATGTTAAAAGATAATGGAATTACGGTTGTACATGTCATTTCCAGTTCAAAATTTGCAAAAAAAGCCGAAGACGCCGGAGTTGATGCAGTTGTAGCAGAAGGTTTTGAAGCCGGCGGACACAACGGACGGGAAGAGACAGGTACTTTTGCGCTTATTCCACAAGTGCGGAAAACCGTATCCATACCCTTGATTGCGGCTGGCGGCATCGGAACAGGGGCGGGAATACTCGCCGCCATGAGTCTGGGCGCCGAGGGCGTTCAGATGGGCACCCGTTTCGCCCTGTCTGCGGAAAGTTCGGCAAACGTGGAATTTAAACGCCTGTGTACAAATCTGAACGAAGGCGATACATTGTTATCCCTGAAAAAACTTTCGCCAACACGCTTAATCAGGAACGGACTGTTCAACAAATTAAAAGAGCTTGAGGACAGGGGCGCAGGCGCGGACGAACTGCTGGAATTGCTTGGACGGGGACGTACAAGAATCGGCATGTTCGAGGGCGATCTGGAAAACGGCGAACTCGAAATAGGGCAAATCGCCTCGTCAATCAGGGAAATCGAACCTGTGGAGACAATCATGCAGAAAATCATATCGGAATACAATGATTCACTGAAAAAGCTGAAAGAGGAAGACGAGTGGTAATTTAAGTTGTAAAACGTGATTATGAACGATATAATTAACAATATCAAAAATATTCGCAAACGCATGTCGCAGGCGTGTGAAAAAGCCGGAAGGGAGGTTGATTCCGTAAGGTTACTGCTTGCAACAAAGACTGTTGCAGCCGAAAGGATTCGCGTCGCAATAGACGCCGGCGAAACTTTGCTTGGCGAAAACAGGATTCAGGAGTTTGAAGTCAAGAATCGGGAATTATCCGGCTTGAAGTACGAAAGACATTTCATAGGGCATCTTCAACTCAATAAGGTAAAAGACATTGTCAAATACGAAGTCGGATGCATACAGTCGCTGGAAAGCATTGAGCTGATGCATAAACTCGACCGGCGTTTTATGGAGGAAGGACGTTCCATAGATGTTATGGTACAGGTCAATACCTCTTTTGAAACAAGCAAGTTCGGATTGGATCCCGAAAACGTCGTTGCTTTCCTGAAAGAATTGAAGAAATATGACACCTTGAAACTTAAGGGTTTTATGACCATAGGACTTTTCGATTCCGATGCGGAAACTGTCCGTCCTTCATATACGCGATTGAGGGAATTAAGAGACAGGGCAATATCCGAAGGAATCATTTCTCCGGAAAGCAGGGAATTGTCCATGGGAATGAGTAACGACCTCGAAACCGCTATCGAAGAAGGCGCTACAATAGTGAGAGTCGGTTCCGCCATATTCGGTACGCGAACGCCAATCCTGTGATATTTCGAAAAATGATGTAAATTTGCACGAAATTTTTCGAAAGTCATGTTAAAAGAATTAAATGTCGAAAATTACGCCCTTATAGACCGATTAAACATCAGTTTTCCAGAGGGAATGAGCATTGTCACCGGAGAAACCGGAGCCGGAAAGTCGATTTTGCTGGGCGCTTTGTCGCTCGTTTTGGGCGGTCGCGCCGATTCCGGCGTACTGAAGGACACTGAACGGAATTGCATTGTGGAAGGCGTTTTCCATATTCACGGTTACGGGCTGGAATCTTTTCTGGCTGAAAACGATATTGATTATGAACCTGATTTGATTATCCGCAGGACGATTAACCCCGCCGGAAAATCAAGAGCGTTTATTAACGATATTCCGGTTAATGCGACGATAATAAAGGATATATCCCATAAACTTCTTGACATACATTCGCAGCATCAGAATTTGCTCCTGTCAAGCAGCAGGTTCCAGTTGTCCGTAGTTGATGCGGTAACGGAGTTTGCCGGTCTGAAGGACAAATATGCAGGATATTTCAATACGTATAAGACGGAAGCGAAAAAACTGGAAGAATTGCTTGCGCGCAGTTCCAAAGCGAGGGAAGACTTTGATTATATGAAATTTCAGTTTGAACAGTTGCAGCAGGCAAATCTTAAACCGGATGAACAGAGCGATTTGGAGGCTGAAGTGCAGGAGCTTTCGAATATGGAAGAGATAAAGGCGGGATATGAAAAATTGACGGCTATTCTGTCGAACGAAGAAATATCCGTAATAAACATGCTGAAAGAGTCGGAAAATATTCTAAACCAGTTATCCAAAGTACATTCTTCCTCAAGCGAACTTGCCGGCAGGCTGGGAAATGCTTTAATCGAAATAAAGGATATGGGCGAAGAGGCAAACAGCATTAACAGTCTGCTGGAGATCAATCCCGAACGTCTGGCTGCCGCCGAAAACCGCTTGAATACCATATACGAACTGCAGCAGAAACACCGTGTCGGAACTGTTGGAGAACTTCTTGAGATACAGGAGAAATACGGCAATTCGCTAAGCGAGATTGAAGATTTCGACGAAACGATATCCAAAACCCAAAAGGCGGTAAACGAAAGCTATGAGAAGGTGAAAAAAATAGCGCTGCAAATTTCGACTTTGAGACGGCAAACAATTCCGCCGATAGAAAAACATGTTTCGACTCTGCTCAAATCCCTGGGAATGCCGAATGTCGTATTCAAGGTAGAACTGACATATACAGAGCATTTTTCGGCAGACGGAGCAGACAGTATCACATTCCTGTTTTCGGCAAACAAAGATATGCCTCCGAGGGAAATATCGAAGGTTGCATCGGGCGGGGAGATGTCGCGTTTAATGCTGGCTCTGAAATCGCTGCTGGTTAAGGGAACAAATTTGCCGACTATAATTTTTGACGAAATAGATACCGGCGTGTCGGGCGAAGTTGCCGATAAAATGGGAGATATTATTAAAGAACTGTCGGAAAAAGCGCAGGTGATCAATATTACCCATCTGCCGCAAATTGCTGCAAAAGGCAATTCACACTATCTTGTCTATAAAGAGGATACTCCGACAGCGACATATACCAGAGTACGCAAATTAAGCAATGACGAACGGGTACTGGAAATCGCAAAAATGCTCAGCGGCAGCAAAATCACCGAAACAGCTATGGAACATGCTAAAGACCTGATAAAGGG
>JAIRZR010000085.1 GCA_031267155.1 Prevotellaceae bacterium
AATCCGGTTATTGTTTCAAAAAATATTCGTTCAATTTTTTCCGAAGCATGATAGCCCGAAGGGCTTTATTTTCATAACCGCAGGTCGCGACCTGCGGAAAACGCTCGCCTCCCGGTCACAAGCCTTTTAAGGCTTGCACACGAATAGCAAATACCAAATTGTTTCTTTCTTCTGGACAGAGTGCGAAACGGTCACCGTATGCAAGCCTTAAAAGGCTTGTGGTGCGTATCTCCCTGTTTCTATTGATATTAATACCCTATGGGTAATTTTGTCGTACACCCGTTCAAAGCAAATTCGGTTTATGCAATAAATAATTGTTATCTTTGCCGAAATTTTATCGGATATGATTGAATATAAAAGCATGATTTCGAGTACAGTCCGGTAAAGAAGTTTTAATTGTTAAATATAAAATATAAGTATTATGAAAATTTTTAAGTTCTTTTTCCCCTTATTTTTAGGATGTCTGTTTTTTACATCCTGTGATACAAACGTTTCGACTGCCGACAAACTCTCCCTGATTCCGGGTGATGCGTCTGTGGTTTACGAAATCAGCGGCAATGAAATATTTGCTAAATCGGGACTGAACAGTCCTGATAACTACAATTTTTTGAATTTTATAAAGCTCATGAACAGCGATGCTTTTCAATTTATCGAAAGCCTTTTCAAAGGTTCCAAAGATGCCGGCATAAGCGCTGATAAAATATTGATATATGTGTCAAAACTGCCCGATTATGCGATAAATATTTCGATAGCCGACCGGCAAGTCTTTGAAAACTGGCTGAAAAAAGCGAAGTCTCCCGAGCCTGTGGACGAAGGAGAATTCCGATACATATCAATCGACGACATGAGTATAGCATGGAACAGCGGGCTTGTTGTTATTTCACAAAATTCTACCCGCGAAAAGCTTGCAGAACAGTTCAAACCCAAAAGTGACGGACTGCTGGCGACAAATGACGATTTTAAACAGTTTATAAGTAAAAAATCCGACCTCAGACTGTGGCTGCGGTATGCTTTTTTTGCCGATCTTTACGAAAATATGGCAATGTCCGGCATGTCTTCCCTTATACTCGGAGAATATGCAAACATCCTGACCCATTCGTACCTTAATTTTGAGGATGGAAAAATCGCGGGAACTTTATCCTTGTCTCCAGCTGAGGAAGTTGCAAAACTGAAGAAAAAATTTCCCGTGCTCAAGGAAAGTTTTGACAGGAAAATCTTCAAGGATATGCCCGAACAGTCATATCTGGCGCTTAACTCATTTGTCAATGTTGAAGAATATGTTAAAATGATACGGCAAAGTATTAATACCTGGGCAGAAAAAAACACAAATTCCGAATTGGACGAATTAATGGAAGACAGAAGGAAGGAAATAGCAGATGTGTTCGAATCGCCTGAATTGAAAACAGTTGTCGAAGCTTTGGGAGGCGACTTGCTGTTCAGTATTCATGGATTCAACAGCGGCATAATATCGTACCCGCTGGCAAGCCTCAGTTTCACGGTGAAGGGGGAAAGCGCATTTAAAAATATTCTGAATCTGGTTCCCAAAGACTTTTACACCCGGCAGAACTCTTATTACTCACTGTCAGCCAATAACACATTTATCCCCGTATATTTTGCATATAAAGATGACAGGGTGTTTGTATCCAATGATTTGGAGGCTGTAAAAACTTTCGTGGACGGTCCGAAGGGAAAAACTTTTGCCGATAATCCCGTTAGCGCGCAAATGACTGACAAAATGATGTTTTACGTGAATCTGGATTATGAAACCTATCCCGACAATATCAAAATGCTGTTGCAGAATTTTATGGGACAGGGTTATAAAACATTTGCGTCCGTCATCGACATATATGAAAACATGTCTTTTTCCGGCGATACGGATTATAATTTTGAATTTAACCTGCAACTGAAGAACAGGAATGTAAATTCACTGAAACAGATATTAAAGAATCTGGACACCTCATTATCTTCTTCATGGATGCGTTGAGGACAAGCAATTTAAAACCTTTTTTCATGCCGGACAACGTTTCGTCGTCCGGCAGAATATGGTTTAATGATGCAAATTTCGAAAAAGGAAAAAATTACTTAATCACAGCCTCTTCGGGACAGGGGAAATCGTCTTTCCTCAGTTTTATTTTCGGAGAACGCACGGACTATACGGGAAATATCTACTTTGACGGCAGGGAAATTAAAACGCTGAAAAAGACCGAATGGCAGGATATCCGCAAAAAAAATATCAGCTATGTTTTTCAGGGATTAAGGCTTTTTTCCGGTCTTACGGCTTTGGAAAACATTCAGTTGAAGAACAAAATCACGGATTATAAATCGCAGGACGAAATAGACTGCCTCATAGAACAGTCGGGACTGCAGGACAAAAGAAACGAAAAGGCGGGACGCATGTCTTTCGGACAGCAGCAGCGGATATCCATAATACGGGCGCTTTGCCAGCCCTTTGATTTCATACTCCTGGACGAACCGTTCAGCCATCTGGACGAACAGAATATAGAAACCATGACTGCAATCATAAGCGGGGAATTGAATCGCCGTAATGCGGGAATGCTTTTGTGTTCGCTGGGGCACGGATATCTTTTCGATTATCACGAAAAATATGTAATATAGGTTTGAGGTTATATCTATCTGCATTTCTGATTTGTATGGCAATCGCTGTCCGCGGACAGGATTTCGACAGTGATTCGCTGGTACTGTCCTTTCTTTCCGGACAGGATGCTCCGATAACGGAAAACAACAGGATAAAACTGTTGAACGGAGGCAGGGAAAAGTTTGACGATCTGTTTCGGGAGATAGAAAAGGCTCAGCATCACGTTCATCTCGAATATTTTAACTTCCGGAACGATTCAATCGCCGGATTGCTGTTCAATCTCCTGGCAAACAAGGCAAAACAGGGAGTGGAAGTTCGCGCCGTTTATGATGCTTTCGGCAACTGGTCGAATAATATGCCGCTGAAAAAGAGACATCTGGATTCCATCCGCAAAAGCGGTATTGAGATTGTTCCCTTTGATCCCCTGTATTTTCCGTTTATCAATCATATTTCGTGCCGCGATCACAGGAAAATCGCAGTCATCGACGGCAGAACGGCGTATATCGGAGGCATCAATATTGCTGATTATTATATCAATGGCTTGCCGGAAATAGGCGAATGGCGCGACATGCATATACGCATTGAAGGAAGCGCAGTCGGTTATCTGCAGAATATTTTCCTGTCGATATGGAACAAAATTACCGGACAGGAAATAGACGGGATTCAATATTATCCGCCTCATGACGATCTTGATGGAAAAACCCTTGCCATTGTTGACCGCATCCCGAAAAAGCTGCCAAGGCAACTGGAAGAAACGTATTTAAAATCTATCCGTTCCGCCAAAACCAAAATACGGATTGTCAGTCCCTATTTTTTGCCGACGTCCGCCATAAAGAAGGAACTGAAGAAAGCCATGTCAAGAAATGTAAAGGTCGAAATAATGATATCGGCAAAGCTGGACATCAAATTTACTCCGGACGGCGTGTTTCATGTCGCTCATAAACTGATGAAGAAAGGCGCTGATATCTACATCTACGACTCGGGCTTCCATCATTCGAAAATAATGACGGTCGATGATAAATTCTGCACAGTGGGAAGCGCAAATCTTGATTACAGAAGCCTCAGGCATGATTATGAAACGAATGCTTTTATTTTCGATTACGAAATTACAGACGAACTGAATAAAATCTTCGACGCCGATATGGAGAAATCAACTAAAATGACTCCCGAAGTATGGAAAAAACGTTCCGTATGGAAACGTTTCGTCGGATGGATAGCCAATGGATTATCACCGCTTTTGTGACTAAAGTTTTTATACCACACGCGGGGCAGTTTTGTGCATTGCAGACTGAGGCCGTAAGGCGTCCAATTTCGATAACCCCGAACAGGCGCAGCGCAGTTCGGGGTACAGCATACATCTTTACACAACTCCGTAAGGACTTGAATCAAGCGGCAAGCTTGAACAGTTTCTTCCCATTAAGGGACGTGAATAAATAAGGTGTAACAGTTTCATGATACTGTGAACATAATGCGCATTGCGAAATTGCCCGCAGGGCATCAAGAGAGTTAAAAACTAAGAGTTAAAAACTAAAAGTTGAATAGTGTTGATTAATTGCCCGTAGAGCATCAGGAGAGTTAAAAACTGAAAATTAAAAACTAAAAATTGAATAGCGTTGATTATACTGCGCGCGGGCTAAAATTGTGAGGTAAAAATGTAGAGATGCTTCGTGTCTTTTGACGCCGTAGGCGTCTGATGTCGATAACCCCGGGCAAGCGAAGCGCAGCCCGGGGTAAG
>JAIRZR010000508.1 GCA_031267155.1 Prevotellaceae bacterium
TGCGAGCAAGTTTCTAGATATGGCAGGCTTTAATATTGAAGGAATTAACCAGGCTATTCGTCCAATATCGGACATCGCACTGGTTGGGGATACCGATCTTGGAGCGACTGCCGATGTTGTGACAAACATTATGACCGGTTATGGAATTGCGCCGGAAAATCTTCGTCATGCTGCCGATATTATGACAATGACATTTACCAAAACCAATTCTACCCTGATGGAAATAGCGGAAGCTTTTAAGTATTCCTCCAGTCTTTTGTCTGCTGCCGGAATCTCGTTTGAGGAAGCTACCGCCGGACTGGGTATTCTTGGGGATGCCGGTATAAAGGGTTCGCAGGCCGGTACTACAATGAGAACGCTTGTAGGCAACATGGTAAATCCGACAAAAATACAGCGCAGGCAGTGGGAGAAGCTGGGGGTTGAGCGCTTTGACGGAGAAGGGAATCTCAGGCCACTGGCAAATATTTTCAGAGATTTGGCTGAATCCGGACTTGATATTGATACGTCTTACAAGATGTTTCACAGAACCGCAGCGCAGGGGGCCGTTTCACTTGCGAAGAATGTTGAAAAATGGGATGAGGTCATAATGCAGAACTTTATGTCGGATGGGTTGGTTCACAGGCTTGCGGAAGAAAAGAAAAATACGATACAGGGCCTTTGGGATCAGTTGACTTCCGCTTTTGTTGAGGACGGGATGCTGGCTTTTGAAGACATGCAAGCACCTATTAAGAGTATGCTGAAGGCGGGAACTGCATGGCTTGAAAGCCCGGAAACAGTCAGAAAGATTAAAAGTTTTTCCAGGGACTTATGGGAAGTGGGCAATTGGCTTAAAGATGTTACGGGTGTTATAATTGATCTCTATGGCAGGTTCGACGGGATAATAAAGCTTTGGGCCAAGTTTCAGATTGGTATGTGGCCATTTTTAGCGGGTGTGAGGGCTTTGCGGTCTGTGGTAAGCCTTTATAGTCTTGGAGATAAAAAAATAGAAGATGGTAAAAGTGTTTTGAAAATTGTTTCGCCGCTGCTTTTTAAAAAGGGAGAAGGCGCCTCTGGTGGTGCTGTAGCGACAGTAGCAACAACAGCGGCAGATGCGGCAAATACAGTGGCAGAAACTGCGGAAGCGGCAGTAAAAAAAACAGCTGAAGGGGTAAATAAAGTTTTGAACTCACGAAAAGAAGCGTGGAAGAATTTATTTGCATCTATTCCCACTAACTATTGGATAATGGGAGCCGCTACTGCCGTTGGCGCATTGGGGGTTGCATTCCACAATACATATAAATATTTTGATGATTTCAAGAAGGCGCATGGTCAATGGTATGAAAAAGTCTATGAAACGAAAGGGTATTTAACAGAAGGGCTTTCTCCGACAGAACGTTACCTGAAGCTTGTGCATGACAAGCAGTTGAGCGTAAATGAAAAAGTTGCAGAGTACAATCGTTTGAGAAAGATAGAAATGGGATTAACCAGCGAGGCGTTAGCTTCTATGGAAGGAAAAACTGTTGGGGATGTTTACAGTGAAGAGACAGAAGCCCACCCCTGGTTTTCTTTCTTTACTCCAAATAAAGAAACTAAGGCTTTATGGGAGAGCGCACACGACAAATTGCTGTCTTTTTCGAAAGAGGTTGCAAAACAATATGAACTTAAATCATATACAAGCCATCAAGGTGTACGCAGTTTCTATATAACAAAAAATGGAGAAAGATACAGCAACGATGATTTTCGTCGTGATATGGCTTCGTATGGAATGGGGAAAGACCACTTATTTGTTAAGGAAACAACTGAAGAATATATAAATCTGTTCAGGCAACACCCTGAACAGTGGGAAGATATTAGAAAAAAACTGTATGGTCTACTGGGTGAACATAGAAGTAATGTTAAAGATGAGTATAATTTTTTGTCTTTAGAGCAAATAGCAGACTTACCTTTTTCTGAACTCATCAAAGTCCCTCGTGTTTACAGGATGGCTCAAACCGCAATCTTGAAAAACTTTGATTTTGACAATGTAATCAGTGACAATCCTGTAACGAAATCACTTCTTGCTTTCAAAGAGATATACAATACACCCGGAAACTTGAGTCCGAAGCAGCAGGCTGATTTTTTATATGATAGTGGCGTTGCGCGTATGCGTGGTAAGAATGGGGCCGCAGCGTTTTCTAATGCCTGGTATTCAGAGATAGGCTTTAATCTTCAAACCAAACAGTGGGACGATATGAAAAAAGCCGAAGAGTTTTATAAAACTACGTTTGTCCATGCTCGTGAGATTTTAGCACAGTCCCCTAAAGAATTTGCGAAACTTTTTTCAATATTTGACTTTGCAATATTTGTTGACGCAAAGAAAAAAGCCACTTTAAATTTCAAAGAGCCTAAGCTTGGCGAAGAAAGGTGGGTTGACACCACGCATCAAATATGGGAGCTTGATGAGAAGACAGGACAAAAAAAATGGAGATTGAGTGATAGGGTCACGCCAAATCCCGACGGAACATTTGATGATTGGGGTTGGGGAACTGGCGGCAAAGGCGACAATAGCAATAACGATGGCAGCAATAACAATAATAACAACAATAACAATCAATCGGATTACGAGTCTAATTACAAGTCAGGCTCTGCCGCACCAAAACAGATCATTGTTAAAATTGAAAATCTGATGAACGTTAAATCGATTGATCTGAGCAATCCGGACAATGTTGCCGTAATTGAAAACATCAAAGCGCAACTGTCTCAGGCGTTAGTTGATGTTGTACATGATTTTGATGCTACTTTTCACGGTTAATATATAATGAAAGCATATTGGAACAGTGTTTGGGAGTCTTTAAAATTCAGTGTCGGCAGCACAGGAGATAATGTTGCCGACAGTATCAGTTTCCGGTTTTTAAAAAAGCAGGACGGCAACTTGACTTATATAAACAATCGCGGTTACAAAAATGTGATTGTCCACGTTGCCAGGCAAGCCGCAATGCAGTTGGTGGAACGGCAGGTTAATTCCCTGTTCCCCAAATATCAACGCTATCTGGAAACGAAAATGCGGGACGGCGTATTAAAACAGCAGAAAGAAAATCTCCAGAAAATAATTGAGGCGGGAGAGCGTGTCGATAAGGGACTTGGCTTTATTACAGTAAATAAAAAAGAGATTTTTGCAAAAAATAGATACGGAGAACGTGTTCCTGAAGCCCTGATGATGTATTACGAGTCAGGCGAAGTTGAAAGTAAATCTTATATGAGTGTCGTTTTTATCGATCTTGTGGCATCTGTTACTGTGCAAAGTTCGAAAAACCTTATATTGACTCAGGTTCAGGGAAGGGACTATACCCGGAAAGAACTGGTATCCGGAGGCGACCTGACGTTTTCCGTTAATGGGAAAATTGTAGGAAACGGACGGGGAATTTATCCTGAAAACGATGTAAACAAGTTTATCATGCTTGCTCAATATGGCGGTGTCATTAAGGTAAACCATTACCTGTTCCGGCAATTCAACATTAAGCAGATAATCATTAAGGAATTCAGCCTGGGCAGTTCGGATTGCAAAAACGTACAGCCTTACAGTTTTACATGTGTAGCCGTTGAACCTGACGAGGCTGTACGTGTCGTTATAGATACCATTGGAGTATTGAACATGGAAATAAAAGAAAGCACGTTAAACAGTTGGTATAAGTTTATTTTAGAGGATAAGTTAAGTTCCATCGCAGCCGACACCGTAGCGAGCGGTGTAACGCAATTAGCCGCAACCGGGCTTGACGCATTAATACCCAATATATAATGGCAGCAATTAACAATCAGCCAGATTTTCAAATACTGATCTGTCTTATACAGATATGGAAACTGGAAGACCCGAAAAACCCGATGGAAACCCCACCTCACCCAAAACTGATTGCTGAAGTGGAAGAAATTGAGATTGAGGATTCCTATCGCAAACTGATAGGAACAGCGTCTGTAAAATTTCCCAGGGGAACCGTAATTAAAGAGACTGTAACGGAAGTGAATCGTGACAAAATATCCAAAAAGAATCCGGTTTCCGCTCAAATTGATCATGGCATATTGGTTACAACAAGAAGCGACTCAAAGCTGGCTGAAACGTCAGATTTTAATGTTGGCGACAGAATCAGGATTATGCTTGGCTATACTGTCGACCCTGAAATTGCAGCACTGGCTAAAGTAAATGGTTCCGGCAAGTCTATTTTTAACGACGGAGATAAATTAAAGAAATATAAAGCAGCATTAACCACCATGTTTGACGGATATATAACACAATGCAGTGTAACGACTCCCATCGAACTTAAATGTGAGAACCTTGCCAGCAATTTAAAAAAAATATCATGCCCGAAACTTACATCATCGGGCAAAAACATGACCGTTAATGATGTTTTGTCTTCTAAGGGCAAATGGAAATTATTGAAGGATACAGGATTTGAACTGGACCCGGAAACTGAAAGCATGGAGATAGACGTAGGTCCGATTAAAATACCTCCGGACTTAACTGTCGCTGATGTGCTGGTAAAATGGGGGAACAGTAAGGTTTTTGCATATTATAAGGAAATAAACGGAAAACCCTGCATATCTGTCGGTCGCTCCTATTTTTCCGGAGCGGGAAAAGATTCTGTCGTTAATAAAAACACAGACCGGAAAATACCCAAGATTTTATTTAATTATAATGTTGCCGAAGATGGATTAAGCCTGACCCAAACAGACAAGGCATTTTTAGCGGTTGAAGCGCAAGCAATGAACGATAATATCGGGAAAGCTTATCGTATCACGGTTAGAAAAAATCCGGACACGGATACTTCAAAAAAAGATTACAAGCCCTATCAGGTACTAAGTGAAATTACTTTGTCGGCAAAAGCCCAAAGAATGGGCGCGATGAAATTAAAGGCAGGAAAAGACAAGATTGACTTGAATCAATATACCATAATTCCATACATGTCTCGAAAAATAGGGATTTCACACGAAAGCCTGCTGGAAGAAGCTATTAAATATCTTGAGAGCTATAACATGAACGGTATTGAAGGGCAGCTTACCTTATTCGGAGATCATTATCTGAAGTCAGCCTCAAAGGTGGAACTGGTTGACAGTCGTTTCAAAGGCAGGAACGGTTATTATCTGGTTGATGAAGTTACAACTAAATTTGGGGTACATGGCTTCAGGCAAACGATTAAATTGCCATACTTAATCGCTAAAATAAAGGAAGAAAATGAGCAGCAGATCTGATTTAAGCAATAACCAAACTATCAGGGAAGCGATACGAAAAATCGCTTTACACGGAGTTGCGAATCCTGTCACAGGAGCAATAAGAGATGCCGCCAGGATTGCCGGGTATGTTGCCAAGATTCATACTGAAGGAGATTTGACAGGGACGGTAGACGTGCAGGAATTTGCTCATTTTTCTATGGAGAAAGACGACAATACTGGAATCGGCTATCATGAAGGCGTTTTTCTAAGTGCGATTCAGGATAATTCCAGAGGAATGGTAGTTATTCCAAAACTGTATTCCGAAGTTATAATTGTGACGGACCCGGAGACAGGGGTTGAATATGTGTCAATGTTTTCTCATGTTGATATAATTCAATTGGATTCGTATGAAAAAGTTATTGTTGGGGTTACTGAACGCGAAGAGTATAAAGTAGATGATGAAAATGCTCCGGATATTGAAGACCTGGAAGAAACGGGAGCGTTTTCCCGAACGACTTACACCAAAGAGTCTGTCATATCTGAAGTTCAGGGAAAAGACGACTCCGATAAAGTCAAGCAAACTATTGATAATAAAAAACTACAGGTTGTCGTCGGAGATGATAAAAGTTCTCAATTAATTGATAAGGATAAAATACAGCTCAAGCACAATAAGGCTGAGTCGATTTTGGGAGAAGACAGCAATACGGTCAGGCACGGTTCTTCTTCAGTTATCGCAAAAGACGGAACTGTTTATTTGGGCAGTGAGAGCGGAACCGATGACGCGGTATTAGGTTCCGAACTGGCAAACATATTGATGGACATGCTGGATTACATGAGCCAAATGACAACAACAACGCAACTGGGACCGCAGCCGCCTTTGAATATGGCTCGGTTTATAGCATTAAAGGCAGAGATCGGTTTATTCAAGAGTTCGCATTCCGGGTTCCTAACTAAAAAAGTACAGGTACAAAAATAATGGCAGAAGCAATTTTAATTTTCGATGAAAACGACCTCGATAAAACACCCTCATTACATGAATTATATGACAGGTTTTATGAAGGCATGAGATTAGCTAACACGGTCGATGCACCGGATTTCTTAGATAATCCGCCAACAACAGAATCCGGAAAGATTGATGTCGATACGATTACCCAAAAGATGTCGGAGTATTCAACCATTTTGATCAAGAATGCTGCGTATACGATGGCTAATTCCATTGCTTCTACAATTCATGGAAGTGAAAGCGGAGGAACTGCCGGCATCGGTTTCCTGTCAAGAAACGGAGACTCAATGGCCGGCCTTCTTGGTGCGCTGTATGGTTTTCGAGCCGGATATGAAGGCAAGATTATCCTGGAAACGGTCATTCATGCCGATGAAAGGAAAACAGCCCGGATTTCCGGCTACCTGACTGTTGACAGTGATATTGATGTTTCCGGCAAATTAAACCTGAGCGATACAGGCATTTACATGTCCGGAAACAATGTTTTCTATTATGAGGGCAGTCAGTTAAATATTACATCCGGCAATATCCGGATGTCCGGCGCAATAACAGTGGGCGGCTCTTTTCAGCTTGGACAGATCATTATTAATGAAAGCGGTTTATTTTATGGTGATGATGAATTCTATCACAGCGCAAACAGCAACAAAAGCAATATTGACTGGAGTATGCGTAACGGATACGTGTACGGAAACCTCCGGGTTGACGGAAAAACAGACCTGAATGAATTGCTGACTGCTGTTGACGGATTTAAGTTAGGCTCCAGTAAAAAGAGTCTGTTTTACTCGGACAAAAGGGAAGACGGCAGTGATTTTTTACAGTTGGCTACGGATTTAAGCCTGTGGTCAGGATATGGAATTCAGTTTGACGGCAAATATATTGTAAAAGTTCGCGGCGGTGCCGAGAATACGGTTTCTTTTTCGGCTCCCGGCATGACTATCAATTTGGGCGACTCCGACAATGGAAAGATAACGAATAAAATAGCGTTACAAACAGGCATCTATAATTACAACAGTAATTATCAAATCATATCTCAATATGGAGATGGAAATTTCCCCAATTCATTAAGTGCCGGATGTGGTAATTCGGGTCCTGTGGTTTTGCAAACATATTACAAGGCAAGTAATGATTGTGGAACTGTATTTCCAAGGCGAGTCAGGTTTTATAACAGCTCCGGGCCATCATTATACGCAGAGGATATTGAAGCACTGAATTTTGAAGCCCCATACCTTCATGTCATTAATTTATTGGAGCAGGCAGATTATATAAAGAGTTCAATATCATACAAACGAACGAATAGTTTATTTCGTAATCAGAGTCTTTTGTGGTCCGCAAGCCTTCATTTTGACACCGATGCGGAATTTTTTGTCTTTAATAAACCTGTTGAAGCTGCAAGTTTTTCAATAATCAGTGAACAGTATAAAACTCAATTACTCGAAAATGCGCTATTCTTTAATGACGGAATATTTCTTGAAGGCATAACTGACGGGATTTTGCACAGTGGGAATGCGTATTTTACCGGCAGTTTAAGCTCGCGGCAGTTTGCCGGTGGATTCGCAGGCTACGGGTGGAGTATCAGTCAGGATAAAATTTATGGAAATATCGCTGCAATATTCGATGAATTGACAATCCGCAAAAAAATGCGGGTATATGAACTGGAAGTACAAAAATCAACAGTAACAAATGGGTCATTATGGGTAAGCGATTATTGTTCAGGTGATTCAGTTGAAGAAATAATTTAATGTCTGTATTTAATTATAAAAAATATAAAGTATCCCTGAAAAGCGACTCAAAGAAAACGCAGGGGTTACGCACCGGAGATATTGTGAGAAGACAGTATTTCGATGGGGGGAATGTCATTTATTCCCTGATGTGCGTTTTGGATTATGGTTCGGATAAAGTTGTTGATGAAAACAATGAAATCAGGGAACAGCCGTTTTTTATTGCTGCCCTGCTGGAGGGAAATGCGCCGCAGACAGTTGAGATACTTGACTTCATGCGCATCGCCAGTCTGTTTGATACAGGCAGGTCCGGGGCGCTGTATCTTACCGCCTCTGATGATCAGGCTCCGTACATGGATGTTATTGACGGAATCGGAAGAAACAGGAGCCTGTGCTGGCCTGAAAGTATTGGCAATATTGATAACATGGATTCAATGGCTCAATACATCATTCAGGGTAAAGAATATGTTTTTGCCGAATATATCAAATCGGAACATGATCATTGCAGGATTTGCCATTTGGTTAAAAACCAAGCCTCTCATTCAGGCTTTATTGGATTGCGGCAGGATTTTTATCAATATGTGGAAAATCCGGAACGTGTACTGGTTTCATATAAAATCAAATCAAGCCGAGAACTTCAGAATATTAAAGGCTCGCTGGAATACGCCAATGGCGTTCATATTGATGGGGAAGTTGCTGTCACTTCCGGTACGGAATGGGAGTATAAATTTCAT
>JAIRZR010000167.1 GCA_031267155.1 Prevotellaceae bacterium
GGATACAGCCGCAGCCTGAGCATGGACAGCGCCCTGGTGGACGTACATTACCGGCTCGATGGCGTAAACTATTCGCGCAGAGTGTTTGCCAGCTATCCCGATCAGGTGATTGTTCTGCGTTTCACTGCCGACAAAAAGGGCAAAATCAATCTTGCGAACCACTTCACAAGCCTTCAGCCGAGCGCCGTAACACGTGTCGAAAACGGCGAAATCATTATGGAAGGGAGTACCATTTCGGAAAAGCCCGGCGAAGAAATACTTCCTCCGCAGATGAAATGGCAGTCGCGGCTTAAAGTCATTGCAGAAGGCGGCTCGCTGTCGACAGACGGCGACAGGCTCGTCGTGAACAGCGCCGACGCCGTAACGCTGATTCTTGCGGGAGCCACCAACTGGCTCGCATGGAACGATGTGTCGGCAGACGAGAAAAAGCGCTGCAGCGATTACATGTCCGGGGCGGCGAAACTGTCCTGGCCCGAACTGATGCAGCGGCATCTGGACGACTACTGTCCGCTTTTCGCCGCCTGCCGCATCAACCTTGGCCCGGAGCCCCATCCGGAACATACGACCACCCGGACAATGGATACAATCCGCAAAGGCGCGACTGATCCTGCATACGAAGCCCGCTATTTCCAGTATGGACGCTATCTGATGCTGGCAGCTTCGAGAGAAAATACCCTTGCATTCAACAACCATAACATGTGGCTCAACGATATGGATGGCCGCTGGCGTGGACGCTGGACGCTCAATATCAATATTCAGGAATGTTTCTGGCCTGTAGAGAGCACCAATTTGCCGCGCATCAATGAATCGCTGCTGCTCTTTGTCGAAAATCTGGCGCAGGCCGGGCAGCGAACTGCCAAAGAACTGTTCGGATGCCGCGGATGGTGTTCGCATCACGGCGCCGACGTCTGGTTCAATACCGCTCCCACCGACGGAAATCCAAGACATGCCACCTATCCCATGTCGGGACTTTGGCTGATGCAGCAGCTCTATGAACATTATCTGTATAATCTTGATGCCGGATACCTGAAACGGATTTACCCGCTGATGAAAGGCGCGGCGGAATTCTGTCTCGATTTTCTGGTGGAGGAACCGGAATCGGGCTATCTGGTAACATGCCCGGCTTCGTCGCCCGAAAACACATTTATAGACGATAAGGGCAACCGTGCTGCTGTTTCCTTCGGTTCGTCAGGCGACATGCAGATAATACGCCGTTTTTTGCGCAATTATGTCGAAGCGTCCAAAACGCTGAATGTCGACGCCGAACTGAACCAACAGGCCGCCGGCGCTCTCAAACGCCTGCCTCCACACAGGATTGGCAGTTTCGGACAGTTGCAGGAATGGTTCTTCGATTTTAAGGAAACTGAAGTGGGACACCGCCACATATCGCATCTTTTCGCCGCTTATCCCGATGATGATATCAGCCTGCGTAAAACTCCCGAATTAGCCGAAGCCGTGAAAGTTGTGCTGAAACGGCGCGGCGACATTAACATGGGATGGTCGGGCGCATGGAAAATCAATCAGCATGCCCGTCTTGAAGAGCCTGACGAAGCATACAGTATTTTACACAAAATGCTGACCGATATCAGTATTCACCCGCACAGGGATGATAGTCAGATTACTCCTTCATTCGAGGGTAACCAGGCAATCCAGGGCATTACCGCCGGCATAGCCGAAATGCTGCTGCAAAGCCACAGTGGAGAACTGTATCTGCTTCCCGCGCTCCCCAAACAATGGAAAGACGGAGCGGTAGAAGGATTGCGGGCGCGGGGCGGTTTCGACGTCAGTATGGAATGGAACAGCGATACCCTTACTAAAGCCCTCATCAAGGCAAACAACAGTATCCCGTGCCGCCTGCGTACTAAAACTCCGGTAAAAATATTATCCGGAGGTAAAGAAGTGAAAGTCTCTTCCATAGAAGAAAATCTTCTTGAATTTGACGCCACAGCAGGTGAAACATACATGGTTACAACAGGTTTATAAAGAATTAACGACTTTATAAATAGACATATTATGAATATATTACTGTTATACATAAAGAAACGTAAAAATTTATTATCAATTTTAATTTTAATCAGCATGATTTCATGTAACGACAAAGAAACTAATCCACTGTTAACAGAATGGAACACTCCTTTTCAGGCTCCGCCTTTCGAACAAATAAAAAACGAACATTATTTGCCCGCATTCAAAATCGCGATAGAAGAAGGACGATCGGAAATAAACGCTATTGCGGAAAACGGGCAGGAACCTGTATTCGAAAACACTGTGCTCGCCCTCGAATTAGCCGGCAGGAAGTTGAAACGCATTTCGAGCGTGTTTTTTAATCTGGAAGAAGCCGAAACAAACGATACCCTGCAGGCTGTTGCACGGGAAGTTTCTCCATTATTGACAAAATTCAGCAATGACTTGTATCTCAACGAAAAATTGTTTGCTAAAATCAAGAAAATAAAGGAAGATGTTTCGGGACTGTCGGGATTGACGGGAGAGCAAAAAATGCTGCTGGATGAGGTATATTCCAATTTTGTCCGAAACGGTGCAAATCTTCCGGAAACAGACAGGGAACAGTTTCGACAAATATCGGAACAGCTTGCTTTACTGACATTAACATTCAGCCAGAATGTACTTGCCGCAACAAATGCCCGCACATTGCATATCACCGACAGGAAGGAGATTAACGGACTTCCCGAAGGAATAGCCGACGCCGCCCGCGAAGAGGCAAAAAGCAAAAACCTCGAAGGATGGCTGTTTACACTGCATCAGCCAAGCTATGCTCCTTTCCTTAAATATGCAGATAACAGAGCATTAAGGGAAAAGACATACAGAGCATACAACTCGCGGGCAACCTCGGGCGAAAAGTCCAATACGGAAATTATCATGCAGATAAGCAATCTGCGCCTCAAAATGGCGAACCTGCTGGCGTATAAATCGTATGCAGACTTTTCT
>JAIRZR010000194.1 GCA_031267155.1 Prevotellaceae bacterium
ATCATCAACGAAGATACGCGCGACGCAATAAAAGCGAGCCGTCTCGGAATACCCGTCCTCCAGCATGGCGAAGCCCTGCACGGCGCGATATGGGGCAACACCACCTGTTTTCCGCAGAGTATCAGTATGGCGGCAACGTTCGACGACGAGCTTTATTACCGCGTGTCCGAAGCCATTGCCAAAGAAACACGGGCAGTAGGCGTGCGCCAGGTATATGCGCCTGTCATTAACATCTCGCGCGACCCGCGCTGGGGACGTACCGAAGAAGGCTATGGCGAGGACGTTCTCCTCAATTCCCGGATGGGCGTGGCTTATACCAAAGCGCTGGAAAAGGGCGGCGTGGTGGCAAGTCCGAAGCATTATGTCGATAACTATGGCGACGGCGGACACGATTCCTACGCTTCGAACATGTCGTGGCGAACGCTTCGGGAAGTGTTTCTCGAGCCATTCCGCGCATGTGTCGAGGAAGGCGGAGCGCGTTCCATCATGGCTTCGTACAATTCTGTTGACGGCATTCCGGCGTCCGCCAGCAAGCGTCTTTTGCAGGATATCCTCCGCGACGAATGGAATTTCAAGGGCTATGTCGTTTCCGACTACGGAGGAGTTTACGGCGTTTATTCCGCCCATAAAATAGCCGCTTCATACGCCGAAGCGCAGGCTATGAGTCTGGAAGCGGGACTGGATCTCGAACTTGCAAGCGGATACCGCGACCTGCTGTCGCTGATAAAAAGCGGAAGAATATCCGAACAGACGATTGATATCTCCCTGCGCAGAATCCTGACCGTCAAATTTGAACTCGGACTGTTCGAAAACCCGTATGTCGATCCGCAGGAAGCAGACAGGACGGTTCGCTGCAAGGAACACAGGGAACTTGTTCTCGAAGCTGCCCGCAAGGTGATGACCCTGTTGAAAAACAGGGATAATGTCCTGCCTTTGTCCGATAAATCCATTAAAAGGATAGGCGTGTTCGGACCTGCCGCCAATGTGATGAGCCTGGGCGACTATTCCGGACCAAGCGGCGGTCTGAAAGGCGAATACCTCACCGGATTTGTCACTCCGTATCAGGGCTTGAAACAGCGCCTTCAGGGAAAAGCCGAAGTCGTACTGCACCCCGGAAATACGGATGTTGCCGATTTGGCGCGTACCTGCGATGTTGTCGTCTTTTTCGCTGCCATTCAGGAAGGTGAAGGAGAGGATCGCAGTTCTCTGACATTGCCCAAACGCAATGTGAAAGTTGAAGGAAGCGTAGATAATGCGCTCATTGTAGATGCGGGCGAAAAGCAGGCGTTCGAGCTTGATCAGGAAAAAATGATCGAAGACCTTGCCGCAAGCGGAGTGAAAACCGTCGTGGTACTGCAAAACGGCTCGATGATTGATATTCGCCGCTGGGTGGACAGGGTGGACGCCATTCTCGAAGCATGGTATCCCGGCGAACTCGGAGGAATAGCCATTGCCGAAACGCTTTTCGGCGACCTCAATCCCGGCGGACGGCTGCCCGTGACATGGGCGCGTCATGCAGGACAAATACCCGCTTACTATTACATCAAACCCACGGGTCGCGGATACGGCTATCTCGACGATGACGGAAAGCCCATGTTCCCATTCGGTTTCGGTCTGAGTTATACTTCTTTCGAATACTCCAATCTTGTGGTTCCCGAAAAGGTGAACAGAGACGGAGATACAAAAGTGCTGGTAACAGTGAAAAATACGGGAACGGTCAAGGGCGACGAAGTGGTTCAACTGTATCTTCACGACGAGCTTGCATCCGTTGCCCGTCCTTTAAAGGAACTTAAAGCCTTTAAACGCATCACGCTGGACGCCGGAGAAAGCCGTCAGGTTGAACTGTCGCTCCCCTATCGCAGTTTCGGGTTATGGGATAAAGATTTGAAGTTCGTTGTCGAACCGGGAGCATTCAAGCTCATGATTGCAAAAGACGCTTCGAAGACGCTGCTTGAAAGCAAAATAACAGCCGAATAAAGCGACTGTTTTTCAGAGAAATGGGAATAATTAGCTCAATTACAGGCTTTTTATTCCCGTTTCAATTTCTGTGCAGCAAATAAAAAATAGGTGGAAAAATGCATTTTTGTAAAAACTTCGAAAGGCAATTGTCACATTTTTTTTGACGGATGAGGGGAAAAAACGGTAAAAGTCCCCTATAAATTCCATAGTTTACAGACACATATCGCCAAAATTCTGAATATTAAAGGGAAATTATTTTTCTCTTTCCCCTGTTTTTGATAATAAGCACAATATAACTTTTCTGTAATTTGCAAGAAAAAAAAGTTTTTTATCTCAGTTTTTTCTAAGCAATTTTGCCAACTAAAGTTAATAATTATCGATGGAAGAATATGGAAGAATATCGAAAAATTTGGGCAAATTGCCTTCAAGTAATTAAAGACAACGTTAACAGTCATGCTTATGACACCTGGTTTGCGCCGATAGTTCCTTCGCGCCTGATTGACAATGTACTTACGATTGAAGTACCGACCTCCTTTTTCTACGAATATCTGGAGGAACACTATATCGACCTATTGAGGAAAACGCTCCGCAAGGAGCTTGGGAGCGGCGCCAAACTCGAATACAGCGTCAATGTGGTGAACGGCGCTCCCTCGCTCAAATATCCGACGCAGAATCAACCGGAAATAAAAAACCCGGGTATTCCATATCCGCCATACTCCAATACGAAGGGGGAACCGCAAATTCTTAATCCCTTTATCATTCCCGGATTGAAAAAACTGGAAATACCTCCCCAGCTTAATCCGGAATACAATTTTGCAAATTTCATTGAGGGAAAATGTAACAGCCTTGCCCGTTCTGCCGGTCTGTCCATTGCCGAACAGCCCGGAAAAACGGCTTTTAACCCAATATTTATATACGGCAATTCGGGACTGGGAAAAACGCATCTGGCTCAGGCTATCGGAATCGAAACAAAAAAACTGCATCCCGACAAAATCGTTATCTATCTTGACGCCCGAAAATTCGAGTCGCAATATGTTGATGCTGCAATAAATAAAAATAAAGTGAACGATTTCCTCTACTTCTATCAAATGATTGATGTCCTCATTATTGACGATATTCATGAATTTGCAGGCAAAACGGGAACTCAAAATACTTTTTTCCATATATTCAACCATTTGCAGCAAATGGGAAAACAGTTAGTTTTGACTTCCGACAAACCTCCCGTAGAACTTCAGGGTGTGGAGCAGCGATTGCTCTCGCGCTTCAAATGCGGACTGTTTGCTGAACTGGAATTGCCCGATCTGGAAACCCGTATAGCGATACTCAAGCAAAAAATCTATAACGACGGAATAGTGATAAGCGATGAAGTGATTGAATATCTTGCTTCAAACATCAAAGCCAATATCAGGGAACTGAGAGGCGCTCTGGTCTCGCTGCTCGCCCAGTCGACACTGCTGAAAAAGGAGATAACCGTCGAGCTTGCTTCCGAAATGCTGAGCAAGCTTGTCAACACTGCAAAGAAGGAAATATCTTTAGATCAAATTATAAAGATCGTATGCGAACGTTTCGGACTGACTCTTGAAAAACTTCTGTCCCAAACAAAAAAGAGGGAGATTGCCCTGCCACGACAAATTGCCATGTATCTCAGTCTGCATTATACCAAAAATTCGTCTGCATATATCGGCGCACAGTTCGGCGGCAAGGATCATACTACGGTTATATATGCCGGAAAACATATTAAAGATCTGATGGATACCGATACCGAATTTAGAAATACGGTACTGAATCTGGAAAAGAAAATGAAGATAAGCGAATTTTAGTGATGTAAAACGATGGCGGCGGCAGTAACGGCAGCAATCATTATGACAGGTTCCGCCGTTATTTGTGTAGAAAGCTGTTTTTTGCGTTGTGAAAACAGGGTGCTATTTTTGTCAACACTCACATACATGAAATGGAACGTAATTATTTTTCAATGTATGTAACATTTTTAACACCCCACCCTGCGGGCAATTGGACATGGCAATTTTATTTCAGCAATTAAATTTGTGACATTAAACATTTATATATTATTTATTTTTCATCCCTTAAAGAAATATTTTTATAGCGCCTAAAAAAAATCGCTCTTTTTTCACTCTTTTTGATACAAATTAAAAATATTGTGTATATTTGAACTGTTTTTTCTTAACTGGTAAAATTAATTATATAACTGAAAATGAACGCTAAATGTTTAGTAAATAGAATAAAAGTTGCCCTCGCAAATGATTTTTTGTTGGGTAATTTGATTCTTTTTTTAGACATACGGACGCCCGTATTAATTTACCGTCTCTATTTCAATCCTTCAAACAAAATTTTTCTTTGGAACGATATATTACTGCGTACTTATATTATATGTATAAAAATACAAACTTGCGTTCGCCATATCTTTACTTTAATAAGAATAGACAAGATTTCTTTTCCCTTCGAAAAAATGGGTCTGCACCACGAAAAAATAGGAATGTACCGCGAAAAAATGGGAATGTTACATGAAAAAATGGGTCTGCACTACGAAAAAATGGGAATGTTACATGAAAAAGTGGGTCTGCACCACGAAAAAATGGGAATGTTACATGAAAAAGTGAGAATGTTACACAAAAAAATGGGTCTGCACCACGAAAAAATGGGAATGTTACACAAAAAAGTGGGTCTGTACCATGAAAAAATGAGTTTACACTGTATAAAAACAGAAATATACCCTTACAATAAGGATATTATACCACGCGCGGGGCAGTTTTGTGCATTGCAAACTGACGCCGTAAGGCGTCCAATACAGATAAGCCCGAACAGGCGCAGCGCAGTTCGGGGTACAGCATACACCTCTCCACAACTCCGCAAGGAGTTGAACAGTTTCTTCCCATCAAACTCGCAAGGAATTGAACTCCTTCGGAGTTCTGATGGAACTTGGACAGTTGACCCCGAGCTGCGCTTCGCTTGCACGGGGTTATCAAAATTGGACGCCTGCGGCGTCAAAAGACACGAAGTATCTCTACATTTTTATCTCACAATTTTAGCCCGCGCACAGTATAAATTGAATAAAGTATGTTAAATTATAAAAAACATTAGAATATGAATGGTAAAATAATTGCAGCAAAGCTGCTTAAGATTAAAGAAGGTATCTCCGGAGTAGAAAACAATCTGGAAATACAGGAGAAATTGAATACATTCGGATATACGCATGAACGTATTAACGAAGGGAGAATGTTGCTGGACAGGGTAACAGGTCTGATGACAGCACAGGTGAAAGAATATAGCGAGCAGTATTCCGCTTCCGACGAATTTGGTAAATTATGGAAGAAAACGTATGGCAACTATATGGTTACGCTGAAGGTGATACGTGTCGCTTTTACCGGGGAAATGGATATGTTACAGCGTTTTAACGCAATCGGCAGACGCAATCGCAGTCTTTCGGGATGGTTGCGCGATTCAAAAATACTGTACACTAATGTATTGAACAGTCCGGAAACGATTGAGGTTCTTGCCCGGTATGGATATACGCTTGAAAAACTGAACAGAGAATTTCAGGATGTGAGCGAAGTGGAACGGCTGCACAGTAAACAGCTGAGCGAAATGGGAACGGCTCAGCAATCGACCGTAGAACGCGACGATGCTTTTGATTCCCTGTGTAAATGGTATTCGAAATTCAGAGCTATAGCCCGTATTGCTTTGTTTGATAAACCGCAACTGCTGGAAGCGCTGGGGATTGTAAAGAAATGAAATTTTGAATTTTGAATTATTTGATATATGACATGAAGAGGGTGTACGACAAAAATCCCGTTATTTGCAAGTGGGTAAAAATTAACCCTGTACCGCACCTGATTGGAATTATGAATTATATTGCGATGCATCGCGAAATTGTCCATGGGACATTAATATCAATAGAAAAACCGTTTATCTCCCGCCACAAGCCCTTTAAGGCTTGCACACGAATAGCAAATACCAAATTGTTTCCTTCTTCTGGACGGAGTACGAAACGGTCACCGTATGCAAGCCTTAAAAGGCTTGTGGTACGTATTTCCCTGTTTCTATTGATATTAATACCCTATGGGTAATTTTGTCGTACACCCTGTTCAAAGCAAATTCGGTTTATGTAATAAATATGTGCTACCTTTGCGGCGAAAAATTCCGTGACAGATGCGAAATAAATTGAAGATTGGAATAGTGGGAGGAGCCGGATATACAGCGGGAGA
>JAIRZR010000265.1 GCA_031267155.1 Prevotellaceae bacterium
ATCATCATCATCGTCGTCGTCATCATCGTCGACTTCCGGAAGTTCGTCCTCGAATACTTCAAAAAACTGACCGGGAGGCTTGCCTTTGCTTTGGGCGACAAAAGGATAGTAAATTCTCGGCAGCTTTTCGGCTTCTCCCAGAAACTCGATAAGCAGCGAACGGTCGTTAAAAAAGTCAAAAGTATACAGCAAACTTTTCATTTCCTTGCCGTTCAAGTCTTCCAGGGTAACCGTATCCATTGCTCCGTGTCCCGTATCAAACAGGGAGTAGCTTTCTATTTTTTTACCATCCCTGTCCAGCAGAAAAAATACGCTTTGCTGCGAATCGTCGAAATCCAGTTCGGACGCAATAAAGCGCTTAAAATCATACAGCGAATACTCCGAAGGGACATGGTATTCCCTCATGAAGTTTTTATTGTTCTCTATTCCTATAATAAATGAGTAAATCATACCGTTCTTTTAATAAAATACAAATATATTAACATTTTTATACACTAAACATTTTCAATTAAATTTCAGTCAATATTTCTTGACATCGACGCATTTATAAACAGCACATCGCCTGTTCCCCGAAAATCGTCGAAGAAGATAATCGGGTCGCGTTTAATGATTTCTTCCCTGAAACCGACTATCGTCAGCCCTGCATGTTTGGAGTGCGCCATTATAATTTCGCCTGTCGTTTGATTTTCGACAAATGTAACAATCTCGATATTGGTCAGTGTTACGGGCAATCTGCCGGTGGCAATCCGTTCCTCTAAAGATTTTTTCGTTTCTTCCTCCCTGCCTGCCGGACTGATATTGAAGATTTTGATATAGCTTTTACTCCAGTCGGGATGCGAGAGGATGATATATCCCAGCAAAATCATCAGATTGGCATTCTTTTCGTCGCCCGACCTTATCCATACATGAATCCCGTTTCTGCATCTCACCGGTATGGCAGAGCTTCCAAAGATGCCGATGTCAAAATCGCCGGCTTTCACCAGGTTTATATTGTCCAGTATCCGTCCGAGTTCTTCGGGTTTGTTTTTGTCAAATTCGAATATCACCATGTTGTTTTCCATTCCGGAAATCGATGGCGACTGGATAATCTGGGCAATTGCCGAAGTGTATGAAGGAGAAATCATTGTGTCGATATAAAGGGAATTTCCCCGTTCCTTCTGCTCAATAAGCTGCGCAAGTATCTTTATCGATTCCTGATGGGTTTGCCTGCTGTAATATCCCTCGATATAATGGAAATAAGTGCCGAATCCGTGTTTGTGGCTGATCCATTTCATCAATTCCAGCACTTTTTCGCGTTCAAAGGAATTTTGGGAAATACAGATTGCCGCAGGACGCCATTCTTCGTCATCATCCAGTTTCGAATGATTTTTCTGCATATATACCTGCAGTTTCCTGTTTAGCTGAAAGATGGATCCCTTAAATATATTAACAAGCCCTTTCTGGTCTTTATTATAATTTTCGACAATCAGGTAGAGGATAACGATGGCGGCATACGAAAGAACGGTGTACACGGGATCGATTTTAAACATCGCCCATACCGAAAGTATAAATCCGCCCAGGGATATATACCACTTGGATTTGAAGCGCGGACGGTACGAGGGCGGCGAACCGAAATGGTTTAGAAAGGAAATCAGGCATAATGTCCCGTAAGTGATCAGGAAAAACATGGATATGATTCCCGCAACCGCATTCACATCACCCATGACGACAAAGACAAGAGCAATCAGAAATGTCAGGATGTAGGCATTGAACGGCTCCCGCGTTTTCCCCTTTCCACGTGCAAGAAAAATGTTAATCCGCCTGACAGGGAAGCTTTTATCGAGGGCAATTGCCTGAAGCGTGCGCGGCGCTACCAGAATTGAACCTATAGCCGACGAAAAAGTGCACGATGCAAGTCCAAGCGGAATAATAATGGCGCCGCCGACAGCAATTTTGGACATGATAAGCTGATCGGCTACCAGCTGCCCGGCAGGAGCGGATACCGTCAGTTTCCACACTACCAGCATATATACTATCAGCCCGGTGAGCGTTCCCGCCATTGTGCCCAGTGGAATCGATTTCCCCGGATTTTTCAGATCGCCGCTCAGCCCAACGCCTGCCGTAATGCCCGTGAATGCCGGAAAGCAGATTGCAAATATCACGAAAAACGAATCCCTGTTCAAGAATTTAAAATTATCTATAACTATCTGTTCCGCACCGTCTCCGCTGACAGGTTTCCCGACAAAAAAGAACAGCAGGGACAGGATAAGTATTGCATTTACGATGTATAAGAGTTTCATTCCCAAACTTGTCCCCTTTTTGATGATAAGGTATGACAGGATGCAAAGCGCGGGCACGCTGACAACCTGTTTCGGGAGTGCAAACTCAAACTTCTGTTTCCACCAGTTGAACAGCGGCTCAAAGGCTTCGGTAAATGCAATGATGTAAAATGCAACGCTTATCGCCTGCGAAATGTACAGGGTAATTCCTATGGTCGAGCCGATTTTTAAGCCAAACGAACGGGATATGATAAAATATTCGCCTCCTCCTTCGACCCGCGTGTTTGTCGCAATCTCCGATATGGCAAGGGCTGTGGGGATTGTTATTGCATGTCCGAGTATGATAATAAAAATCACGCCGAAAAACCCCAGTATTCCCGTAGCCTGTCCAAATCGCAAAAACAATATGGCTCCAAGTATGGTCGACACGGCGGTAAGATAAACCGACGACGCTCCCAAACCGACTCCTTTATTCTGTGTATCAATACCTTTCATGATATTCGTAATGATAAAATTCGGCGTAAAGTTGGACATTTTTTTTGAGAATGACAATTTTTTGAAAATAGAGACAGAAGCGACGCATTTAAATTTGTATTAACCCGAATAGGAAATTTTTTGTTCCATGCTGCTTTTAGTCTTTTTGTGCGTAAAAACTCTGATCCTGAATCTTTTTTTGAGTAAATTCAATCCGATTTTTCGTACAGTAGCAAAGTTTCAGACAGTTCCCTGTTGTCGGACTGACGGTAGAGCCGTCTTCCCATGTTTTTCCCTTTATCCGCTCCGACGAACAGGATTGAAACAGGATGGGAACTAAAAATACAAAATAAATTATGCGTCTCATTTGATTTATTATTAACCGTTTCGGTTAAATAATCATTTTTATCAATGTTTTTATCCAAATGTATATAAGCATGGGTAAGACAATTACAACTAACTTATTGTAATTGCAGGCGGCATTAAAATCAAATTGTATTGCTGAGATGACTGCCCGCGTCATCCCGCAGCCATAACAGTCATGTCCAAAAATATTCTTGAACAGGCAAACCGTATATTCCCCGTTAAACCAGTCCATTGGAATGAAATACAGAATTACTGGAAATACCAGTAATCCTGTAAATTTCATATATTTAGACATTTCCCTTTTCACTGTACGGTTCATGCTGATTTAATTGTTGCTAATCCGCATCTCCTGTGTACATTCCTCCCTGACTCAAATAGTCACAGTCAATTTCATGAATTTCTTGAAATTATACTTCCTTGCCCGTTCCCTGGCTGTGAAAATGTCTACCAGCCACCAGATGAAACAGCCATAGCACGTAATTATTTTAAGGATGCCTAAAAGTATGTCATCCAGCCAAAATCTTTCCCAGCCAAGCAAAATTGCAATCAGGAAAATAGTTGACGGTTTTTCGAAAGAGATGCATTGCACAGCCAGAAACCGGTTGGCATCCATCTTTTCCAGTATTCCCTTAATAATCATAATGTCTTCAGGACGAAAGTTCTCGGCATTCATACCGAGCCATACATTCATTTGTGTGTCCATTTTTATTTTTATTTAAATTTTAAAACTTTCCTACTCATAAGGCTTTTCGGTTACGCCCCGTTTTTGAAATGGTCTCCGGTCTCCATTGTAATTCGTTTATATTATAATCGAAGCCAATGCTCCAATAACAGCAATTATTAATATTATCCCAATAAATGAGATAACAACCCCTGCAATAGCCAGACCTCTGGGTTCCCTGAAACAGCCAACAATTGAGAGAATTGCTCCCAAAATCCAAAGAATCCAGTCGATTACCGGTACCCAGCAAAAAATAAGCCCGATGAGCGCCAGTATAAAACCGGCAATACCAACTCCGTTACTGCTATTTTCCCGAACTATAATTACAGGATTCCCATTTTGTGTTTGAGGATTTTCTGATATATAATTCCCATCTTGTATTTGAGGATTTGCTGACATATAATCACGCATTTGTGCAGAACGTGATGAAGATGTTTTTGAAATCTTTACAATAAGAAGGACGATAATAGTCGGAACTAAAATAATAATAAGGAGAAAAAGCAGAAGATATTTCATTTATTCTTAAACTAAATATTGTTACACAATCAATTTTTAATTAATTCTCCAATGCAGTGTAGATTCTTTGGAATCTACACTGCGTATTGGAGAATCTCAATTGCTTAGATTAACGAAGCCAATGCTCCAATAACAGCAATTATTAATATTATCCCAATAAATGAGATAACAACTCCGGCAATAGCCAGACCTCTGGGTTCCCTGAAACAACCTACAAGTGATAGAATTGCTCCCAAAATCCATAGAATCCAGTCGATTACCGGTACCCAGCAAAAAATAAGCCCGATGAGCGCCAGTACAAAACCGGCAGTACCGACTCCATTGCTTTTTTTATCCTGAATTATAAATACAGGACTTCCATTTTGTGTTTGAGAATTTTCTGACATATTTATATGTGTTTTAAAAATTAATAAATAAAATTTTCTATACTTCAACTATATTTCAAAAATTTCGCTTAAAGATTTTCTCCTTGATCGGCGCAGTCTCCAGAACAATGTCGTCAAGTTAAGGGCTGAAAGCCCGATAATCAACAGCATAGGGCAACGCCCTATGGAATAAATACCCGACAAACGCTAAGCCCTGCAAGGGCGTAATCAAATGAAACAAACCT
>JAIRZR010000350.1 GCA_031267155.1 Prevotellaceae bacterium
GTTCGCAATCTTCTTATGTACTGTCCAAAATTTTCCATTTTTAACTTGTTACTTTTGACTTGTTACTTTGCAACAAAAGTACGACTTTTTTTTGAAACAACAATATCATCGAGAAAAAAAATCAAGTTGATGTAGATTTAGTCGCCATCCATCTGTATTTCTTCTCTATTCTACGCTGATCCGCTGGTGGTGCCGTTTTCGATTTCGCTGGCGATTATCGGCGCTTCCTTGCTATAGCGCTGACGGTGGAATCGCTCAACGCGAAATAAGGATGCGAAGAAAAAAACAGTGCATATAAATTATTGTATATATTTGCATCAAAAATATGGAATTTAAAGTTATGTCTGATGAAAGAAAATTGCCCGTATGGAGCCGGATTGTAGAAAGTTAATGGAAAATGGCCGCCTGTATCTTATTCCCGCTCCTTTAAGCGATTCTGCCGTAAGCGATTATATCCCGGCAAAAGTGAGGGACGTCGTCAACAGTCTCAGGTACTTTGTAGTCGAAGATTTGCGAACCGCCCGCCGCTATATATCCAGGCTTAAGACAGATACGCCAATAGACGGTTTGAATTTTTCGCTGTTCAACGAGCATACCGATATCAAAACGGTTTCCATGCTGCTTGATCCTGTTTTTCAGGGATACGATCTTGGTTTACTGTCCGATGCAGGGATGCCATGCATTGCCGATCCCGGCGAGGAATTAGTACGTGCAGCTCATTCCAGCGGCGTAACAGTCATTCCCTTAGCCGGTCCATCTTCGATATTTATGGCTTTGACGGCGTCCGGACTTTCGGGTGAAAAATTTTCGTTCGAAGGATATTTGCCAGCCAAAGTTCCCGATCTGATTAAAACCCTCCGGAAACTGGAACAGCAATCAAGGCAGGATAATCAAAGCAGGATATTCATCGAAACTCCGTATCGCAGCGCCAAAATGTTTGAGACCGTATTGAATACCTGTTCTCCAGACACATTGCTGTGCGTGGCTTGCGATATAACTTCTCCCGGCGAGTTTATCAAAACCCTGCAAGTCAGGGAATGGAAAAAAAACATTCCGCAAATAAATAAGAAACCATGTATATTTATTCTGCAGGCATGAATTATATTCCAAAATATTTTGTGGCAAATCAGGATTTTTCCTGCACTTTATTTTCAAAAAATGAACAACAATCAAAGAAAGCAGTTTATAATTCGAGAAATATTAAATTTATTCTGCAAAAGGCAAAAAAATTAGTAACGACAAGCAACGAAAATGGGAATAATTGCATCTATGTGTGGTACGCGATAGTATGGACGAGCAACTTATAAAGGAATGTATAAAGAAAGACATACGTGCTCAGAAACAACTTTATGAGAAATACGCGTCTCTAATGATGTCTGTATGTTTGAGATACGTTAAAGACAGAGATATAGCTCAGGATTTGTTGCAGGACGGATTTATAAAACTGTTTGATAAAATTCATACTTATTCGGGGACAGGCTCTTTTGTTGGATGGATGAGGAAAATTTTTGTAAATACATCTTTGGAATATTTGCGTCATAACGATGTTTTAAAGTACAGCATGGATATCGACACAGCTTTCAATCTTGAAAGCGAGGACGAATCGCCAATTGATAAAATATCGGCTGATGAATTAATGAAGTGTATAACAGAATTGCCTTCCGGTTTTCGTACGGTGTTCAATATGTTTGCTATAGAAGGATATTCACATGCAGAAATTGCAGAATTGCTCGGAATTCAGGAAGGAACGTCGCGTTCGCAATACGCAAGGGCGAGGACTCTATTACAACAGAAGATTTTGAAGTTAATTAAAGAAGTTACTTGATGTTGAACGATTTAGACAATGGCTTTGAGAGGTTAATCCGAAGTAAATTCGAGGATTACAGAATTCCTGTAGACCCGGACAACTGGGACGCTGTAGAGAAGTCTTTAATCAAAGGCAGAAGGATTAAATATATTTATATTGCGGCGAGTTTTGTTGCTGTCGCAGCAGCAACTGTTTTATTGCTAATTACACTAAATCTGCCGAAAAACGGCAGTAATCAGGGATCCGGGATAGAAAGTGAAAACACGCTTGTCCAGAAACAGGAAACTCCGAAAACTCCGGAAACGCAAACGGAAAAACAAAATCCCGTGACCGAAACTGCCGTACAGACTGCTCCGAAAACAGAAACGGAAACTGAAACAGAACGGGAAAGTCCCGAAAGCCGGACACAGCCTGAATCCAATTCTGTTCCGACATACATTGCAAATACAGAAACGCTTGCAGCTCAAGTCGAAACTCCCGAGCCTCGAACGGAAGATCCTCCGCTAAAAGGACAGTTAAAATTTGTACCGCACAATATTTCCGGCGCTTCGATAAATCTTCCTTCGTCAAATAAGCTTCAGCTTCCGGGAAACGATATGCGTCTTACTTTGCCTGCAAACAGGAAACCGGACGATAAAAAGAATGATAATTCCGCGCCGGACAATGGAAATAACATGATGGCAAAGCTTGACAAAAGCAACAGCGGATGGTCTGTTTTAATGAGTTTTGGCGCCGGAAATTATCAATCGACGAATATCAAAAACAAAAACTCCGATTTAATTATGGCTGAGCCTCTCCTGACTTCTTCCCAATCGGTGGATTATATCAAGAACAGATATAAAAACGATATAATGGTACCCGATAATGCCAATACAAAACACGGTTTACCGCTGTCAGCCAGGTTTATAGTCCGTAAAGATCTCAATTCGAGGCTGGCTGTCGAAAGCGGGCTGAGCTATACGTATCTTTCGACTAAATATACATGGAACAAAAACACAGCGGCGCAGCATCTGCATTATCTCGGAATACCTTTGAATGCAGTTTATTACATGGTATCCAAACCCAGCTGGAATGTTTATGCTTCTGCGGGAGGAATGGTGGAAAAAGGCGTTTATTCCTACATTGACCGCAGCGACAGGATCGAATCCAAAACAAATATGAAAGGCTTGCAGTGGTCTGTCAACGGCTCGCTTGGAGTAACCTACAAACTGTCCCGCAGCCTGGGACTGTTTTTCGAACCTCAGGTCGGATATTTCTTCGATAACGGACAGCCTGAAAGCATTAGAACCGACTGGCCTGTTTCTTTCGGTCTGGGTATTGGACTGAGATTCAATTTGTGAATAAATCTTTAATCAGTGTAACTATCTCCCGGTGTATTATTTGAGGCGGTTTCATCATTGAATTGCCGTCGACGCAGTTTACAGGAACAAATTTTCTGTCGATACCCGTTTGCTCCATATATACTTCCCGAACTCTTTTCTGCAGTTCGAAATCCG
>JAIRZR010000044.1 GCA_031267155.1 Prevotellaceae bacterium
TAACTCCGCGCGCGATTACATTTTTATATCACTCCTGAGTCTCTCTCTCTCTCTCTCTCTCTCTCTCTCTCTCTCTCTCTCTCTCTCTCTCTCTCTCTCTCTCTCTCTCTCTCTCTCTCTCTCTCTAATGAATAATCGGAATTAACCAACACATTTGTGTTAATTAATCCGAAAGCAGAGAAATATTTTTTTACCGCGTCTGTTAGCATAACATGATTATTAAAAAATACGCTGCCAAAAATAACGCTTATTTATTATAAAACCAAATTTTTTTTAAAAAATATCGTCATAACTTTTAATTTTTTGGTCAAGCTCTTTAACTGCAATCTCTATTTCCCTTGTTTTTCCGACCCTCAGTGTATCTGCAATAACAAGATATTCATATAATTGAGGGTCGTTTTCTATAAACTTGGGAATATTTTCATATAAAGGGGCAATGGAAAAGCCTCTTTTGTTTCCTTTATAATATGGCCATACATAGTTATCATTACCTGCGGCTATATGCTCCTTTATCGGCGACGCTGAATGAGCAGTTAAAAGACCTCTTACAGAACTACCTGTTTGTGGAGGAAAAACATATTTCAATCCATAAATTAAAAAATCATGCAAGGCAAGAACATTAACTTGCCTTTTAGAGCGGTTAATAAGCCCTGCAACACGATTTCTTTCAAGGGCATTGGATACCTCTCAGGCTTATCTGCAATGCTTTCGACATTTCCATCAAAGTCCATGAACTTTTACCATACGCCAATATCTTTAATAAAACCACTATGTCCTGTGGTCGCATTCCATTATGTTTATGCATAACCTTAATTTATAAATTTCTCATTTCGCGAAATGCAAAAATACACATCTTATAGTTTAATGTCCAAATATTTATACAGGTTTTTTTATTCGGATATGTTCTTCACTATTCAAAAACATGCCCAAATGTGCCTTATAGAACTGATATTTTTTTGTACTTTTGTCCCGTAAAATTTTATCGAATAAAAATATATTACCGATCTACGATGATGAACAATATTATTGATTTACAAGAGATTTCACAAAATTGCTGGCGGGCGAAATATCAGGGAAATTATGGCGTATATACCATAAAAATGACATTGGACAGGGATGGAAAAGCTTCCGGTTATTCCTGTTCATGTCCAAGCGATTACTATCCGTGCAAACATATTTCCATCGTACAAAATGCAATTACGGAGCGGATGGTCAAACATTCGCCGGCAGATAAAGGGAAAACACAGACAACAAAGGAATTGCTGAATGAAGTTTCGCTTCAGGAATTACGCGATTTTGTTGTACGGCAAGCCGGCTATAACCCCGACCTGGACAATGCCATTCGATTGGAGTTTGCACACAAACTGAGCGGCAAATTAATCGAAGAAAGTGATAAAAACGGAAAGAATCCATATTCCGCTATTTTGCGTGAAGGTCTGGAAGAGGCAAGCCTGGACATTGAATTGAACTGTGGCAATGATTATTATGAGTACGACGAGGGAAGTTTGGATTTGGACACTATGGATCAGTGGCTAAAAAAAGCACGGGATTATGTTGAGGCTAAAAACTATGCCGAAGCAATACTGATTTGTAAAGCCTGTATCGAAGAATTTGCCAAATGGTTGAAAAATACGGACCTCGAAATCGTTGAATATACTGATTTTTACCATTATGAAAATGCTCCGTTTGAAATAATGGAACGGATCGCTGAAAGCCCCGATACGGATGCAAAACAACTGTATGACTATTGCCTGTCGGAAATGAATAAGGATAAATATTCAAAAACCGCATTTGACGGATTCAACGATTTATTGACGATACTTGCGGCACGGATAAGGGCCGGCGAGTTTATTACTCTACAGAACAACCTGCTTGAAAAGATTTCCGACAAAAGTTCCCGTGAGGCGGAAAAAATTCTGCAAAGAGAAATCCGTTTTTACAACAATACCCAACAGCCCGAAAAGGCGAATACGCTCCTTGAGCAGAATATACAGATAGAGAATTTCCGTTACAAAGTCGCCGGGATGCGGTTTGCAGAACAGAAATATGCCGAAGCGAAAAAATTAATAAACGATTGCTCGCCGAAACAGTATCGCGACCGGCGATGGGACGAACTGTTATTGCAAATTGCTCAAAAAGAAAATGATATCCCCACGATACGGACAACAGCATTTTCATTTATCAGCCATTCGCATAATCAAAAATATTTCGATATTTATAAATCTGCATTTACATCCGGCGAATGGCGTGATGCACTGGAAAATCTTCTGCTGCACTACGAAAAGAACAGCCGCGATCATGATTTCGGCACATCCGGAACAAGTCGTTTCAGCAATGCCGCAGCCGACGTTCTGGTTGCCGAAGGAGCTGCCGACCGTTTGATACGGTATATTGAGGAAAACCTGTCTGCCGAAAGACTGGAGAAATACCATTCGACATTTGCCGCTTCGTATCCCGAAAAAACGCTTGAACTGTTCAGGAAAGTGGTCGACGGGCATGCAAAGCACACGGGTCGTAACGATTACGAATATCTTCTCCGGTTGTTGAAACTGATGCAAACAATTGAAAAAGGAGATAAAACGGTTTCCGAAATGGTTTCCCGTTACCGGATCGAATACAAAAACCGCCGGTTAATGCTGGAAATCTTAGGGAATTTGTAGACTGGAGACAGTATGTATAATGATTAATTGAAAGTTAAAACAGTTTGCATTTTAATTTGAGATGGATATGCTTACGAATATCAAAATAGAAAATTTCAAGAAGCTGGAGTGCGTGTCGTTCCCGCTGTCTTCTTCGGCAGTGATTATCGGGTCAAACAATTCCGGTAAATCCGCCGTTTTCCAGGCCTTATGTTTGTGGGAAATCGGGGTTAAGAATTTTATCGCAGCATATCAAAAACAGGATTTAAGCAAAAACGGCAATGTAACAGTCAACAGGCAGGATTTACTGAACAGTCCCGTTTCCGACGCCCGTTTTTTATGGAAAAACAGGCGGGTTTCCCGTAAAAAAACAGCAGGGAAAGGCGTCAATCAGATACCGCTTTCTATTGAATTGCAAGGTGAAAATTATGGGAAATCATGGATATGCAAAGCCGAATTTTTATTCTACAATACAGAATCGTTTTCCTGTAAAGTGATTTCCGGCTTGCAGCAAATGATTGACCTGTACGACAAGAGTAACGGCGTTCATTTTGGATTCCTGCAACCGATGTCGGGTATTTCTGCCATTGAGTACAAGTTTTATCGCGGAGCCATCGACAAACAACTGGGGGAAGGCAAGACGGCTGAGGTTCTGCGAAACATCTGTTATGAAGTTCTGTATCCGGAAACGCCACGCGGGGAAGATTACAATCCCGAAGCATGCTGGCAAAAACTTTGTGTTAATATCAGGTCTATGTTTGGAATTGATTTACAGAAACCCGAATTTATCAAGCTGGACGGATCCATTCAGTTTCGATATGTTGAAAACAGGATCACGTATGATATTTCGTCGGGCGGGCGCGGTTTCCTGCAAACATTGCTGCTGTTCGCCTATATGTATGCCAGCCCGAATACGGTTTTGCTTTTGGACGAGCCTGATGCCCATTTGGAAGTAATCCGGCAGCGGGAAGCGTTTCAAAAAATCAATGAGATTGCGCAGGAAACAGGCAGTCAAATTATCATTGCCTCTCATTCCGAAGTGATTTTAGACGAAGCCGCCGATGTTTCAACTGTGATTGCGCTGATTGAGAATCAGGCAATGTTGTTAAATGTTTCCACGAAATCGCAATCAATAAGTTATATCCGGAAAGCCCTGACGGAAATTGGCTGGGAAAAATATTATCTGGCAAAAATTAAAGGTCATATTCTTTATCTGGAAGGTTCTACCGATTTGCAAATGCTGCTTTATTTCGCCAACAAATTGACACATAAAGTGGAGCCGCTTTTGCGTGTGGCAAATGTTCAATATACATCCGACAATGTTCCTGCCACTGCAATTAATAATTTTGCCTCCTTACAGGAGATTTTCAAAGAACTCAAAGGGCTGGCGCTGTTTGACAATCTCCCCAATTTACAGGATAATCCCAAACTGAAAATGATCTGCTGGGAAAGACGGGAGCTGGAAAATTATTTTGCTTCTCCGGGTTTACTGATGAAATATGCACAATTGTTGAAAAGGGAATATCCTCATTTCCCGCAACAGCAATTAAAACAGGCAATGCAGCAGGCAATTTCGGACTATACCCTGCCTGCTTATCTAAAAAATCCGGATGATGAATGGTGGAATACGGCGAAACTGTCCGACGATTGGCTGGATAAGATTTTCCCCGCATTTTACAGGCAATTGGGAGTAAATGCCGGTGTGAATTTCAAAAAGAATTATTACCGGCTCATTTCCTTAATGGACAAAAAAGATATTCCCGCAGAAGTATCGGAAAAATTAGACGCTATTTATGAGTTGTTGAAATGATTTCAGTGAATAATTTACCCCCTGTTTTTTCAATCATCACCGTGACCCGCAATGCCGGGAAGGTCTTGGAGTGCACGATTTTAAGCGTATTGAATCAATCATACCCAATGATTGAATACATCATTGTGGACGGCAATTCATCGGACAACACCAAAGAAATTATTGAACAGTACGCATCCGGTCTTGCGTCCCGGGTGAGTGAGCCGGACGCGGGGCTGTATGATGCGATGAACAAAGGGCTGCGCATGGCAACGGGCGATTATGTCTGGTTTCTGAATGCCGGCGATGTACTTCCGCACAGCAATACGGTCAAGGATTTGGCCGCCGTCGCGGTACAAAACGGGATGCCGGATATTCTTTACGGCGAAACGGATTTGATAGATATAAACGGGAAAATCATTGCTGCACGCCGGCTAAAAGCGCCCAGGCATCTCACATGGAAAAGTTTCCGGATGGGGATGCTGGTTTGCCACCAGGCATTTGCAGTTAAGCGGGATATTGCGCCGGAATATAATCTGCAGTATCGTTTTTCGAGTGATTTTGACTGGTGTATCCGGTGTATGAAAAAAGCAAAAACAATCGTAAACTCCCGGATCTGTCCGGTAAACTATCTGTACGAAGGCCTGACAACGGCTAACCGGAAAGCGTCATTAAAAGAGCGCTACCGGATTATGTGCCGCTATTACGGGACTTTTGTTACGGTTATTTTGCACGGATGGTTTGCCGTTCGTTTCTATTGGGCGAAGGGAACCGGAAAAATAGTATAAACAATTTACAATAAATCAAATGAAAGAGAAATTAAAGAAAAGCATTCCACATATTGTGGCGGTATTATTGTTTTTAGTTTTGGCGGGTATCTACTTTATGCCGGAAATTACCGAAAACAAATATCTGGTACAGGGAGATGTAAAAAGTGTTGGCGGCTGGGGAAAAGATCTGGTCGACTATCATCAGCAGACAGGCGAATATGCCTTCTGGTCAAACAGAATGTTCAGCGGCATGCCGGCTAACTACACGTTTTCGCCGCCAATAATCAACATATTCGGACG
>JAIRZR010000143.1 GCA_031267155.1 Prevotellaceae bacterium
ATTTGCGGATTGAAAAGATAGTTTTATATGGAGAATTTTCGTTTTAAAGCATTGGGAGAATTGAACAGCCGTCAGGCTGTTAATTTTGAAGGAGTAAACGGGCCTGTCTCGTCATATTTTGCCGAAAATGTATTTGACAGAGACAAAATGCGCAAGTATTTGACTGCCGAAGCATTCGAGGCTGTGATTGAAGCAATTGATGAAGGAAGCAAAATCAACAGGAAATTTGCAGACCAGATTGCTTCCGGAATGAAATCGTGGGCAATGGAAAGAGGTGTAACGCATTATACCCACTGGTTTCATCCACTGAATGAATCTACAGCCGAAAAGCACGATTCGTTTTTCGAAATCACAAAAACGGGAAACTGCCTGGAGAATTTCCGCGGCGAACTGCTGATACAGCAGGAACCCGACGCCTCAAGCTTTCCGAGCGGAGGCTTGCGCAATACCTTCGAAGCCCGCGGATACACGGCATGGGATCCCTCGTCGCCGGCGTTTATTCACGATGGGACACTGTGTATTCCCACAGTATTTGTGGCTTTCACCGGCGAGGCGCTCGATTTCAAGGCTCCGTTTCTCAAGTCATTAGCCGTGCTGGACAAAGCCGCTTCCGCCGTAGCCCAGTATTTCGACAGGGACGTCCGCCATGTTTTTTCGACCGTGGGTCTCGAGCAGGAATACTTTGTTGTGGACGAGGCGCTGTACCATGCCCGTCCCGACCTTATGATGACGGGACGAACCCTGATGGGACACGAAGCCGCAAGAAACCAGCAGCTGGGCGACCACTATTTCGGCACTATCCCCGAACGGGTTGCAATGTTTATGAGGGAGTTTGAGGAAGAGGCTTACCGTCTCGGCATCCCGCTGAAAACCCGTCACAACGAAGTCTCGCCGAACCAGTACGAATGCGCCCCGAATTTCGAGGAGGGAAATCTGGCTGTCGATCACAATCTCCTGCTGATGTCCATAATGAAAAGTATTGCCAAAAGGCACCACTTGCGCGTGCTTTTCCACGAAAAGCCGTACATGAACATCAACGGTTCGGGGAAACACTGCAACTGGTCGATGCTTTCCGATCAGGGAATCAACCTGCTTTCGCCGGGCAAAACTCCGCGCAACAATCTGCAGTTCCTTACATTCTTCATCTGCACCATCCGCGCGGTACACGAACACGGGGAACTGCTGATGTCAAGCGTTGCCAATCTCGGCAATTACCTGCGGCTGGGCGCCTGCGAAGCTCCGCCGCCGATAATGTCGGTGTTTGTCGGGGAAACTCTCCAGAAGGCGCTTAACTCGCTGGAGGAAAAAATACCCAGCAAAAAAATGACTCCCGACGAAAAGACGGAGCTCAAGCTGGACGTCATGGGCAAGATACCCGAAATCATGCCCGATGCAACCGATCGCAACAGGACTTCGCCGTTTACGTTTTCGGGCAACCGTTTTGAATTTCGCGCTACAGGCTCAAGCAGCAACTGCGCCGCTTCGCTGCTGATTTTGAACACGGCAGTCGCGCAGCAGTTGAGCGTTTTCAAAACGGAAGTGGACAGGCTTATCGAAAAAAATGTCAAGAAGGATGAAGCGATCCTTAAAGTTTTGCGCACTTTCATTGTGAAGTCAAAAAACATCCTGTTCGACGGAAACAGCTATTCGGACGAGTGGCGAAGGGAAGCAGTTAAAAGAGAACTCGGTATAATTGACAGTATTACGGATGCATTCAAGACCTATCTCAACCCAAAATCAGTGAAACTGCTGACGGAATCGGGAGTACTTTCGAAAAGGGAACTGGAATCGCGTTACGAAATCAAGAACGAAACTTTCCTTAAAAAACTGCAGATAGAATCCCGCGTGCTGGGCGATCTCGCCCTGAACCACATAATCCCCACGGCAATCCAGTACCAGAACATTCTTATCGAAAACGTCCAGGGACTCAAGGGGCTGTTCGGCGAAAAGGCGGGCGACATGATTATCCCCCAGACAAGAGCTCTGGAAAAAATATCGCGCCACGTCAAGGAAATCAATATCAAGGTATATCAGATGATTGACGAACGGAAAAAAGCCAATGCGGTTGAAGATATAATAACGCGTGCGGAAAAATATTTCAAAAACGTTCTCCCGTTTCTGGACAGTATCAGGTATCATATCGACAAGCTGGAGATGATTATCGACGACGAACTCTGGCCCATGCCAAAATACAGGGAACTGCTGTTTTTCCATTGATTAATCCGCTCAGGTCATGCTCAGGGCTTCGTCGCATTTCTCCCTGTTGAACGAAAACAGGGAAGTCGGTTTAAGCCCGGGCTTTTTGTAGATTTCGTCCAGTTGTATCACATATCCCGTTGAAAGGATTTTCCGCTGAAAATTGCGCCTGTCCAGTTCCTTGCCGAGTATTGTTTCATAGATGTTTCTTAATTCGGACAGGGGAAACTTCTCGGGTAAAAGCTTATAGCAGATCATCGGCATGACGCGGAGCTGTGTCCGGATAGTGGACAAAGCCTTTTCGATGATGCTGTTATGGTCGGAATACAGCATGGGTATTTCGTTCAGGCTGAACCAGCGGAGATCTTCGTCGGCGAGGTTACGGATATTAACCTTCAAATAGTCCACCAGAGCATAGTATCCTATACTGATGAAACGCTGTGAAATCCAGTGCTGTCCGTCGACAAGCCCCGCCCTGCGCATAACGTCCGAGTGTTCCTTGACATTTGGCCGCACCGTGTTGCCAAATACGTGAAACTGATGCAGGTAAATATCGTTCAGGCCTGTCCGTTTTTTCATAACGCGGCAGGCGGCGGCGTCCACGTCCTCATCCTTCATTATGAACCCGACCGGCAACATCCACTTGTGATAAAATTTAAACTTGCTCAGCAATACTTTCAACATTCTGTCGTGAAATCCGAAAACGACACAGTCGACGGAAATCCCCTGCTGGTAATTCAAATCGCCGTTTACTACATTATTTATAACATTTTTCTTCTTCATAATTGACACTGCTTATTATGTTTTCCTCCCGCTTGAATGCATGACCGGTAAATAACATTTTTAATTCAATAATTAATCTATTTTCAACTATTTGCATATTTAGAATGTCCCGATGCTATTGTATTGTTATTCTAAATTAGCGATGCAAAAGTACAAATTTTTTTTTGATATGACAAATAAGGGTTTGCAGGGTATAAATTTTTTTACGAGAATAAAAGCCTGAAAAAGAACTGATAGTATGGGAATAAAAGAGCCTGAAAAAAATATTTCCGACATGCCGGAAATGAGAGGAATCGCCATGATTTTCGTGTCAAAAATACGGCAATTTTTGAAGACGGAAGCAGGCTTGTGGTGCATGATGGAGCAAATACGAAATACAGGAAGTTTTTTCGGGCGAAATATTATTTTGAGACATTACGCGAAAAATCTTTATGTGATAAAAAATAAAGTTGCCTTTCAAGACTTGTATGCACATAATTTCAGCACTCTTTCTGCCTCAGTTATTGTCTTCCATAATCTCATTCAGTACATCTATGGTTGTTGAACTCTTTGCAGGTACGAAAACCTTTCGATGATTTAGAAACAGGTCTTATTTCAGTTACGGAAAAAACGCTGTTTATCATGTTCGTTCAGTTTTGCCATTTCGTTTCATTCGGACTGCCGGACATGATTTATTTCAATGTAGCCCGTATCCGTAATTTTTTGCAAAACTACAAAAAATATCCTTTACAGGTGTTTCGACAGCGACGTTATAAAAAAGTTATTATAAAGTTTTGAACATTTGTATTACGGTAATGCATATTGTGTAATTTTGCAAAATAATTAATAACGTTACTCCGAAGAAAACAGCAGGCACTGCTACCGAAAGTGTTACGGTTCAGGAAAAGCAAAACCAAATAGGTAAAAACGAAACATATACTTTTGTGGATACGACCGAAAAGTCCGGTTTTGAAATCAGCTATTTTAAAGTCGAATTTTATCCGCCGGATACGGTTAAGCAAAATCAGGCGACAGTACCGGA
>JAIRZR010000169.1 GCA_031267155.1 Prevotellaceae bacterium
GACGTGCTGTCCGGTAATGTTCATCGTTCGAACTTTTCAGTAGCTTGCCTGCGCTTACGCAGCGGTTGTAATGTGCAAACGTACCTGGGATGTCCAATCCATAAGGGCAGGGCATGCAATACTGGCATTCCGTACATTGAATATAATTCGAATCAAGCAATATTTCGGTTACTTTTTCAAGCGTCTCGTATTCCTGTTCATTGAGAGGTACAAGCGGCGCGAAAGTGTGAATGTTTTCCTGCAAATGTTCCATATAGACCATACCGCTGAGTACGCTTAATACATGCTCCGGCGTACCGGCATATCGGAAAGCCCATTGAGCCGGAGTGGATTCGGGATGGATTTCTTTCATCAAGGCAAGCGCTCGTGAAGGAATTTTCGCAAGACGACCTCCAAGCAAAGGTTCCATGATTATTGCCGGAACATTGCGTTTTACAAGTTCTCCATAAAGATATTCTGCATTGATATTCTGTTGATTTTCTGCATTAGTTCGTTCGGGGGCTGCATGTTGCCAGTCTTGATAATTAAGTTGTATCTGGCAAAAGTCCCATTGAACGTCCATTGCCAGCACATAATCAAAAACCTCCACATTGCCGTGAAACGACCAACCAAGGTTGCGGATACGACCGGCTTTCCGCTCTTTAATCAGGAAATCCAAAATCCCATTGTCAATAAAGCGTTTCCGAAAAGTTGCCAATCCTTCGCCGGGACCAATATTGTGCATAAGATAATAATCCAAATAATCAACCTGTAAAGCCTTGAAAGAATTATTGTACATGGCAATTGACGCCTGACGGCTTGGGTCGCTGAAGTTGGACATTTTTGTGGCAATGAAAAATTTGTCGCGCGGATGGCGTTTCAAGGCTATACCTGTCGCCGTTTCCGACCAACCGCGAACATACACGGGCGCTGTGTCGAAATAATTTACGCCGTGAGCAATGGCATAGTCCGCCAGTTCGTTCACCGTTTCTTGGTCAATTTCTTCACCGCTGCCATCGGCTTTTTGCTTCAACGGAAAGCGCATACATCCGTAGCCTAAAAGAGAAACGACGTCTCCTGTATGTGGATTAGTGCGGTAAGTCATCCGATCTACCGGAACCTCGCCAATAATTTCACCTTCGGTAAAAACACTGTTTCCTGATTTGCAGCCAATCACTATGGCGCCAGCAGTAAACATTCCGGCGCCAACCATCTTAAAAAAATCTCTGCGCGTAATTTTATTTCGTTCTTCCATGCTTAAATCGATTTCATATCGACTACAAATCTGTACTTTACATCTCCTTTTTGCAGGCGATCAAAAGCGACGTTAATATCCGCAACGTTAATCAGCTCTATATCGGGCGCAATATTGTGTTCGGCGCAAAAGTCGAGGACTTCCTGCGTTTCGCGTATGCCGCCGATAATCAAGCCGGAAAAACTTTTGCGTCCGTTTACCAGATTGAAAGCATTGACGGGGAGTGGCTCGGCGGGCAAGCCGACAATGACAAGCGTGCCTCCGTCGGTTTTCAGCAGGTTAAGATACCGGTTTACATCATGATAACCCGAAACCGTGTCCAGAATCATGTCCAGCTTTGACGTCCCGCGTATTTGTGTCTCGTCGTCGGACAGGATGAACTCGTCTGCGCCCAGCCGCTTTGCATCCTCCGCTTTCTTAGCCGAAGTGCTGAAAACAGCTACCGTTGCGCCCATCGCCTTTGCGATTTTTATCGCCATGTGTCCAAGTCCGCCTATTCCGATAATACCCACGCGCTTGCCTGCGCCTGCGTTCCCGCGTTTCAGTGGCGAATAAACCGTTATTCCCGCGCAAAGGATGGGCGCGGCGGAAGCCAAATCCAGCTTTTCCGGCACATGCAGTACGTAATTTTCATCAACCACACTGTTTTCTGAAAAACCGCCATAGGTCATGCCGCCCGAAATTTTATCGGGAGAATTGGTCACACACGTCCAGCCGTTTTCGCAAAGCTGCTCTTCGCCCTTTCCGCAGGCGTCGCAACAGCGGCAACTGTCCGCAATACAGCCCACAGCAGCAAGGTCGCCGATGCTGAATTTCGTAACATGAGCGCCCACGCGGATAATTTTGCCCACAATCTCGTGTCCGGGAACAACAGGGTAAACGGTATTACCCCACTCGTTGCGAACGGAGTGCAGGTCGCTGTGGCAAATGCCGCAATACAGGATTTCGATTTCCACATCGTGCGGTCTTACAGTGCGGCGGTTTATTGTCAGTTGTTCCAACTGTTTGTCGACAGCCTGCGTGCCGAATGCTTTTATTTCTTTTGTTTGCATATACTTTATTTTATACTGTTTATTTATGTAAATTATTTCGACGGCGCAGTACCGAATGTGGCTTTATACAGTTTTGAAAAATGCGACAGGTTTTTAAACCCAACTTCATAACAGACGTCCGACACCTTTTTATCTCCATTGCTGAGTTTTTGTTGCGCCACTTCGAGACGCTTTCGTATCAGCCACTTCTGGGGAGACAGATTGCTTATCTTCTTGAAATCGCGCTTGAAGGTTGCGAGACTTCTGCCGGTAAAGTTTGCCATGTCTTTCGGTGAAAGGTCGTACATGTAGTTTTCGTTGAGATAGTCGAGAATGTCGATTTTCCACGGTTCAGAAAAGTCGAACAGGGCAGAATAGAAATTCTTGTCCGTATTAAGTAAACAGTAAATGCCTTCGGTCATTTTGAGCTTTATCAGTTCGTCGGTGGGCGGTATGGGAGAATCGAAATAGGGCGTCATGGATTCAAATAAACTGCGAATGTCGGGACGGTCGGCAGGAAGCTTGTGCAGGCTGAACTGATGACGCAGGGCGTCGGTAGGCAGCTCGCTTTTGTCCAATGTCCTGTGGTAAAACTCGCGCAGGAAGGGACGGGTTAAAGTCAAAGCAATACATTTATACTGTTCGTCTCCTTTAGGACGCTTTACGATATTTACCCTGTTGTCCTTGCGGATAAACACACATTCGCCCTTGCCGATAAGCGCGGTTTTGCCCTGTTCGGTAACCTCCATCTCGCCCGAATAGACATACAGAAGAGAATGGTCTTTTGCCATGTTGACTTTTTTGATAGCGTTGCCGGAAAAACATGCCAAGAAGACGTCCGAATAATTGATAATATTTATTCCATTCATAATGAATTATTTTTTTTTGTAAAGGTAGCTTGTTGTATCAAATAAACACATAATCACTCAAAGACTGCCGCCGCGCGTTTCAATTCCCGCATAATGCCGATGTGCTGGGGACAGACCGATTCGCATTGACCGCATTCGGCACATG
>JAIRZR010000176.1 GCA_031267155.1 Prevotellaceae bacterium
ACAGTCTGATTCCCTCAAATTCGGGGCTTGAAAATACTGCCATAGAAAAACAGATTGCGGAGTATAATACAATAATGCTTAAAAGAGAGCGTTTGCTGGATAACAGTTCGGAAAAGTCGCCGGCAGTGATAGAACTTACAAATTCTTCAATGGCTGTGAAACAGTCTGTTATTCGCGCCATTGACAATCTGGCAGTAGTATTGAATCTTCAAATTGAAGGAGCAAAAAATAAAGAGGAACAGACCAATAAAAAGATCGCCGGCGTTCCTAAAAGGAGCAGGAGATGATTCCCATACAGCGCCGTCTGGTAACGCAGGAAAATCTCTACCTGTATCTTCTGAAAAAACGGGTGGAGAACGAACTTGCAGGCGCCGCTACCATCAGCAATTTCAGGATAGTTGACGAAGCCGACGGAAGCATCATTCCCGTTGCTCCCAAATCAGGAATAATCGTACTTGCAGCATTGATAGCCGGATTGCTCATACCTTTTTCGATATTCTGGCTGAGAGATTTGCTTAATACAAGCGTTAGAGGTCCAAAAGATATAACCGACAGTCTGACAGTGCCATTTTTAGGAACAGTCCCTCTTAATACGCAGAAAAGGAAGAAAAAGTCAAAAGATGCCGTCTCCGGCTCTCTCGTTGTACGGGACAGCAGTCGGGACGCTGCCAGCGAAGCTTTTCGAGTGATACGCAGCAATATGGATTTCATGAGCGCCAAAAACAGTTCGACCACTGTGATGTGCACTTCATTCAATATAGGTTCGGGAAAAAGTTTTGTCTCGCTGAATCTGGCAATGAGTTTCGCTCTGGCAGACAAAAAGGTGATACTGGTGGATCTGGATCTTCGCAAGGCAACGCTGAGTTCGTGGTCGGTACCGAATAAAACGGGAGTATCGGCGTATCTCAGCGGAATAAACACAAATCTTGACGAGTTGACAGTAAAGGAATGGCTCAATCCCAATCTCGACGTGCTTCCGGTCGGCAAACTGCCACCGAATCCTGCCGAACTGCTGCTAAGCCCAAGATTTAAAGAACTTATATCCACTCTGCAGCAACAATATGACTATGTTTTTCTGGATACTACGCCCGTAAACATTGTTGCGGACGCTTCCATCGTGGCGGATGTTGCAGGGATGACGATATTCGTTGTCCGCGAAGGACTGCTTGACCGTCGCCTGCTTCCCGAACTGGAACAGATCTACAGGTCGGGGAAATTCCCGAACATGGCGGTTCTGCTTAACGGCTCGAGCATGTCATCCGGCAAATATTACGGAGGATATGGCCGTTACGGTCATTCCTACGGATATGGATATGGCGAAAAGGGCTGAGCCGTTTTACGAACTCAATTACGAATTACACTCGTCGCATCGCGCCCAATTCAAAATTCAAAATCCAAAATTACTTTGCCGTTTTTCAGGAAAAAATACAGCATCACCGAATCCCGGCTGTTGCAGGGCATGAGCGATATTCATTCCCATCTTCTTTACGGAGTGGACGACGGCATGCAGACGGAAAAGGAGACTTTTGCTGCCCTGGATTATCTCGAAAAGCAGGGCGTGCAGGGTATCTATCTTACTCCGCATGTCATGGAAAACTTTCCGGAAAACAACTCTAAATCGCTAAAACGGTATTTCGATAATCTGATTAATGAATATGCCGGAAACATGGACTTGAGACTGGCCGCCGAATACATGCTCGACGTCAGTTTCGATTCGCATCTGGAAAAACCGCTTGCCATTGCAGATGACCATCTGCTGGTAGAAACCTCATATCTCAATCCTCCCCTCAACTTTCATCAAACAATCCAAAAAATAAAGAAAAAGGGATATCGCATCATTCTTGCGCATCCCGAACGCTATCTGTACATGGATAAAGACGACTACAAAAAACTGAAAACGGACAGCTTTCTGTTTTTTCAGCTGAATCTGCTTTCTCCCACAGGATATTACGGCAAACAGGTTCGGGAAAATGCGGAATATCTTCTCAAGAACGACTTCTATACTTTTACAGGAACTGATATACACAATCTCGAATCCCACAGACAGGCTTTCAACATCAAATCGCTTACCGCCAAACTGACCGACAGAATAAATGTTCTGATTGAAAATAACCGCCGGCTTTTTTTCAATTGAAATTTTCGTGATGCCTTGCCAAAGTCTCCAAAAACTTTGTGCAAATCTGCGACTTTGCAGTAAACAGGAAACTCCAAAGTTCCAAACCGCCATCAAATAAATCTTCTGATTAATCTCAGGAATCCGAAAATTACTTACTTCTCTTAGCGACTCAAAATAATATTTTTCCTATAATTTTACGTCTGTGTGGAAATCAAAAAATTTCACGTACATTTGCACCGTGAAAATTGAAAAATAGATAAAGTCATGAACAGTAAAAATATCCTTACAGCAATAGCCCTTATATCGGCGCTGTTATTGGCGTCTGCCTGTTCCCGCAGTATTTCCGCCGTGATGACGGTAGAGGAGGATCCGCTCAGCGGGCAGTATGTAATCCGGGAATCGGGAAAACCGGTACTTCAGTACAATTACCGGACGGTTTACGAAGACGGCGTGGTACGTCCCGAAAGTCAGAAAGGCAAAAAGATTGAATATTCTCCGGTAGGCGGCGTCTATTTAGACGAGTACTACAAATCCAACCCCGCCGTGAGAAGCGACGGCAAGGCAACATCGGCAATATGGGCTGTTCCGCGCAGTGACTATATTCATCCGCTGTACGGTCCCGACGGCGAAATGCTGACCGCCGACTGGCCCGACGGCGACCATCCGCATCATAGGGGTGTCTTCTGGGCATGGCCCGAAGTGGAATACGGCTCGCAGCGCGGCGACATTTATGCCCTGCAAAGAGTTTTTGCCCGTCCGACCGGAAACATAACATGCGCCGTCGATACCGCGTATGCCGAAATCAAGGCGGAAAACAGCTGGATGTGGGAAGACCGCGAGGCGATTGTCAGCGAACAGGTAAGTATCCGCGCATACCGCGAGGCTGGCGGACGGCGTATCATCGATCTCAGCATCAGGATGCAGGCGCTTGTGGACAGCCTTACGGTAGCCACGCGGTGCACCAACAGCTACGGCGGATTGAACGTGAGGATGGCGAAGCCGCAGAAACAGAACATTGCCTATTTCACCGACACGGCAGGGGCTTCGCCGGTAAGATGCTGGGCTGATTTCAGCGGAACATTCGAGGGCAGCCAGTCCACTTCGGGAATGACGATTCTGCAGCACGCGGAAAACCCCGAATATCCGGGAACATGGGTCAGCTATCCCAATCTTTCGTGGGTACAGCCCACATTCCCGACGCCCAATACGCGCTGTCCGCTAAGGATGGACAAGCCCCTGACGCTTCGATACCGCCTGATTGTCCACAGGGGAGAAAAACCCGCCAATGCTGTTTTTACTGAACTGTGGAACGGGTTTCATTGAGTTCCAAACATTTTAAAATCATATACAGATGAAACATTTTATCACATTTTTTATTGCAGTCTTCTTGTACGGATGTCATTCCGGAGAAAAGAAGGACAGCGGCGATATCAGTGTTTTCCGCCTGGAGAACAGCGATTCCCGCTTATTATCCGCTGTAATTGACAGCGTGTCGTTTCTGCCATTGATTGAGCAGGACAGTTTTTTGTTCGGTCGTGTCGACAAGCTAATTATGCAGGGCGAATACATTTATCTTATGGATATATGGGTCAGTAATTCCCTGCTGGTTTTCGACAGGACGGGAGCTTTTGTCCGGAAAATCGGGAAAAGGGGAGGTGGACCCGGAGAGTATAACAGACTGGAGTATTTCGATGTGGACTCCGAACATATTTATCTGTACGACGGGCAGAAAAGACAGATATTAAAATATGATTTACGGGGGAATTTTATCGAAACAAAGAAAACTCCGTTTCACGCCTGTGGATTCAAAATTCTGAAAAACCGGAAATATCTGTTTGCACTGGACCAGTACAGTGGCGATGAATATCAGATAGTACGTACGGATTTGGATTTTAATGTGGAAGCGTCTTTTGTCCCGTTTCCGTTTGAGTATGACGACAGGAGAGGTTTTATGGGGAGATATAATATCTTACAGACAGTTGATGATCTTATTTTTTATAACTCGCACCATAGCGATACCGTTTATTCATTTTCAAATGAGGGAGATTTTACCGGCGGAGTTTTATTTGATTTCGGACAGAAAGCGCTGCCGGAAAGGTTCAGAAGGGATATTGACGAGTTTGTAGAAAGTACAGAAGGTCGCAATTATAATTACTTTGACGATACTCCGTTTAAAGTGAATCAGGTCTGGATTGGACGTATGGTTAACGAAGGGAAATCTGCGACTTTTATGTATGACAATACTTCCGACAAGTATTATTTCTATCATAATAATCTTGATTATGCCAGTGTAGATACGCCCATGTTTGTAAACAGTAAATATATCGTTGGGTCTATGGATATTGGAGGTTACAACTATGTAAAAAACAAGCCGCCGCTTAACAGCTCGGCAATGGCAGTGCTTGAAGATGGAGGGCATATATTAACTTTCTATCACCTGAAACAAAACGGAAAATAATCATAAATTAAATATAAACGATATGTATTCAAGAAGAGAATTTATCAGAACAACGGCTGCCGCGGCAATTGTGGCGCCGTTTATTGTCAAGTCCTCGGCTATTGCAGGACTGGGACATGTGGCACCCAGCGACAAAATCAACCTTGGCTTCATTGGTTGTGGGAGCATGGGAACGGAAAACCTTAACGCATGTGTTTCCAGCGACAGTGTAGCGCTTACCGCCGCCGCGGACGTCTGGAAAGCGCGTCTTGACGTGGTGCTGAACCGTTTCAGGGACTGCAAAGGCTATGGCAACCACCGCGATCTGCTTAATCACAGCGGA
>JAIRZR010000177.1 GCA_031267155.1 Prevotellaceae bacterium
AAAAAAAGTCCATACTTTTGAATCAAAAATGAATGTTTAATATTGAAATGAAATGTCATTATTTACGAGATATGTATGAGAACAAGAGTTGAAATTACGTGCAGCAACACTGGCACGGTACACGAATATCCTGCGGGAACCACTTTGTATGAGATATATAACGATATAAAACCGGGACTGTCATCATCGGTTTTGGCTGCGATAGTGAACAACGAACTGAAGGAGCTGTCGTATGAAGTATATAATCCCAAGATTATAACCTTCATCGACATAAGCGATCCGGACGGGATGAGAACCTATATCCGTTCGCTGACGTTCCTGCTTCAGGTGGCGGTAAAACACGTCTTGCCAAATCACAAACTTTCCATACAGCATTCCGTTTCCAATGGAATTTATTGTGAAATCACAAACGGAAAGCAAAATCTGGACATTGCCGAGATAAACGAACTTGAGGCTTGCATGAAAGAACTGATCGCAAAGGATTTGACTTTCAGCAAGACTAAGATACCCACTTCCGAAGCCATAGAACTGTTTCTGAACGCCGGATACAGGGAAAAGGCTTTGCTGCTGGAAACCAGAGGGAAATTTTTTACTTCGGTATACTGGCTGGACAATTTTCCGGATCATTTCTACGGTCCTCTGGTTCATTCGACGGGCTGTTTGAGCAAATTCGGACTGTCCACTTATTATCAGGGGCTTTTGCTGATGTTTCCCAAGCCCGACAAGCCCGATACCCTGCAGGAATATGTTATCCAGAACAAGATGCTGCAAATATTCCGCGAACACAAGGAATGGAACGAAATCCTGGGATCAAAATCCATCGGAACCATAAACAGGGCGATACAGGGCGGACACGCTACAAACCTGATTCAGGTAGCCGAAGCCCTTCACGAAAAAAAATATGCCCGCATAGCCGACAGTATCGTGGAAAAAAAGTCGAAAATCGTCTTCATATCAGGACCTTCGTCGAGCGGAAAGACAAGCTCGGCAAAACGCATAGCAGTGCAGTTGCGCGTAGCGAAAAAACGTCCGCACATTATCGAACTGGACAACTATTTTGTCAACAGGGAGAATACTCCGAAAGACGAAGCCGGCGAATACGATTTCGAATCCATCCGCGCAATAGACGTCGAACTGTTCAATTCCCATCTGAACGATTTGCTCGAAGGCAGGGAAGTGAACATCCCCCGGTATGATTTTATTTCGGGAACGCGCAGGTTCTGCGACAGCGATATAATCAGAATGGACGAAAGCGACATACTTGTTGTGGAAGGAATACACGGCTTGAATCCGGAACTGATAACTGTAGCCAAGGACAGGATTTTCAGGATATACGCCTCGGCGCTCACTTCCATATCCGTTGACGAAAACAACAGGATTCCAACCACGGACAACCGGCTTGTCAGGCGGATAGTCCGCGATGCGGCAACACGCGGATATTCGGCAACCGACACGATCAGACGCTGGCAAAGCGTGCGCAGGGGCGAAGACCGCAATATCTTCCCGTATCAGGAAAATGCCGACATAATGTTCAATTCTTCACTGATCTACGAACTGTCTGTACTCCGGAAATATGTCGAGCCTCTTTTGCGCAAGGTTTCTCCTTCGAGTCCGGAATTTGTCGAAGCCCTGAGATTGCTGAAATTCATCGGCTATTTCGAAAGCATTGACGCCAGGGACGAGGAAACCATACCTCCCACATCGGTTCTCCGGGAGTTTATCGGCAACAGCAGTTTTAATTATTGATCGGCGCATGTCTGGCTCTTTTCTGAAGGAATGGTTTCGTTTTTTCAATTCCGAAAGATTGGGAATCACCGTTTTGATTGTCATACTGCTGGCGGTTATTATTCTTCCCCGATTTTTTCGGAACGGCGAACTCTCGCCCGAAGACATGGAACGCCTGAAAAGGGAAATGGATATTTTTCTTGCCGAAATGGACGTCCAGTCCAAAAACAGACACGATACGGTTTTTGTCTTTGATCCCAACACAATAGATTCCGCCTCGCTGGTGCTTCTGGGCTTTTCTCCCGGACAGGCGAAAAGCATTGTCAACTACAGAAACAGGGGAGGCAGGTTTTACAAAAAGGAAAGTTTCGGCAAGTCGTTCGTCGTATCTGAAGAAATGTACGCACGCCTGTACTATTATATTGATATCAAGCCGGAGCCTGAAAAGTTTGCAAAAACGGAAAGAAAAACCGGCTCGACTGCAGAATTCAGGGAAGTCAGGGAGATTAAAGAAATCAGGGAAAGCGGAGAAACCGCTAAGACCGGCAAAAAAATATACACGGTGGAACTTAACCGGGCGGATACAGGTGAATTGCAGAAATTTCGCGGCATAGGGAAATATTACGCCGGAAAAATCGTCGAATACCGCAACAAACTCGGCGGGTTCCACAAGGCAGAGCAGCTCATGGAAATCAGGGGAATAGATTCTGCCCGCTTTGTCATGTTCAGCAGCCAGATTCTTATTGATACTGCGCATATCAAGCGGATAAACATTAATACCGTTACGGAAAACGACCTTGCCGGACATCCGTACATCAACAATTTTACGGCAAAAGCAATAATCAGGTACCGGAAATTCAGGGGAACAATAAGTTCCGGCAACGAAATGCTTAAAGAAAAGGTAATTACCGAAGAGCAAATGGAAAAAATAGCTAAGTACATCAAGTATTGATACCCATAAAAAAGAAAAGATAGGCGGGGAGCCTACCTTTTTTCTAACCTAAAAAACTTAACCTATGAAAAACCAACTTTCGGGCGCAAAGGTAATGCTATTTTTTCTATCTCCAAATTTTTTTTCAAAAAAAATGAAAAAAAATTTTCATCATGTTTTAAACCGGCTGTTAATCAATATTTAATGTAAGGCGTGCAATTTTAATTTCATTGCTGTCTCCGGTGTTTTTTCCGCTTACATCCGACAGTTTTATGGCGTCAAAGTAGTCTCCCTCGGGATTTATTTTGACCTGCGCCAGTTTTATCACCATGTTCAGGGGCTTTGCGCCGACGTCGTTCGTAAAAAAAGTCCCGATCCCGTACGTGTCATGTATCCTGTTTGCCAGGTGTTTTTTTATTCTTCCGACTTCCTCCACATTAAGCGAATCGCTGTAAACGACTGTTTTTGACGCGGGATCTATTCTGTTTTTCCTGTAAAATTCGACTAACCTGTCTGCAAATTCTATGGGGTCGCCGCTGTCGCACCGCACTCCGTCAAACAGTTTGGCGTGCTTCAGTCCGAACGAGCGGAAAAACATGTCGGAAGTATAAGTGTCCGTCAGGGTTATCCCCAAACTTCCCTGAAACACATCTACCCATGCTTCGAGGGCTTTAGCCGTCGCAGCTCTGTAGCCGTAAACCGCGCCGTGATACATGAACCATTCGTGCGGCATCGTTCCGATGGGAATGGTGTTGTGTTTCATCGCCAGATATACGTTGCTGGTGCCCTTGAAATTGTTTTCCGAATTTTCTTTCAGGGCTTCTACAACCCTGTCGTGAACATCAAAGGAAAATCTTCGCCGCGTTCCGAAATCGGAATAGTCCGCATTCAATTCCCTGAGACTTTTAGCCTTGTCAATCGTCCTGTCTAAATAATTTTCCTCGGGACAGACGCCTTTTATCCTGAAATACAGTTCAGAAATTAAAGCCATAAGCGGCACTTCCCACAGGACAGTCCTGTACCAGTATCCTTCTATGGATATTTCGAGTTTGCCTCCTGTTTGAGTGATTTTTACTTCGTCGGGATTATAGGTGTATCCTTCCATAAAGTCGATAAAGACAGGGTCGAAAAAGTAACAGCGTTTTTCGATAAACTGTTTTTCCTGCCTGGAGAGTTTTAATTCCGCCATATTTTTAACCTCGGCTTTCAGCGCTTCGGCAAATCCTTCGGGAAAATCCGTCTCTCCCCTGTTGAAAAAACGATAGCGAACCATTGCCTTGGGATATAGCTTCTGTATCGCCAGCATGACGGAAAATTTATACAAGTCGTTGTCCGTAAAATGTTTTATTATCATATAAATACGTATTTTTATCAGTGTTAAAACACCGGCAAATGTACATGAAAATTTTTGATTTCCACACAGACGGATAAAAATTAAATGACATACACAGCCTGCAGGCAAAAGAACCCTTCCCGGACATCCCCGGCTTGAAAAGCCGGATTTTAACAGGCGAAGGCGGATAAAACCGAACCTGAGCGCTGTCTAAAAGACGGATTTTAGCAAAAGAATGAAAATCTTTTCGTGCAAATTTAAATTTTAATCACAAGAAATACAATCAGATAAAAAGTTTATTATAACGTTTTTCACATAAAATTGTTCATGATATTATTTTTTTATTTACCTTTGCCGCGGTTTTATGAAATGATTTTGATGTGTAACAGTTAAAGTATTTTTATATGGTTTGTTTAATCTCATATTGCTGGCTCAAAAATTCCGAGGATAAGTTCCCGGTAAATGAGGTATTTGAATACTTTGGCACGATTTTTGCACACACACACACACACACACACACACACACACACACACACACACCTTATATATAACACGCGCGCGAAAGATAATAAATATCTTTCGAAAACTGTATATAACCGCTACATATTTTGTACATGCAGCGGTTTTTTCATCCCATACCCTGAACAGGTTCAAAATCTGTTTAACATCTGTCGAAATATATTTCAAGAAAATATTTTTAGTAATCACAGTAATAATAAATTTAAATTTTTTCAACGATGGCTCTATTTTTTAAAAAAGTATTGCGTGGAAACCCGTCGAATCCGGCGGTTCCGAAAAGATGGTATCCAACCCTGAAAAGCATAGGCTTGGTGAAGGAAAAGGAAGTTGCCAAACTGCTGGCTGACGAAACGACGTTAAACCCGAAGGAGGCGGAGATGACACTGTATCAGTTGCTCAAAGTCATTGTACGCCTGCTGCTCGACGGGCATACCGTACAGTTGGGCGAGCTGGGAAGCTTCCGTTTGACCGCCCGCGGCGAAGGTTCGGATACGGAAGCCGAAGTGAATGCAAACAAAATTAAAAGCGTGCATCTGCATTTCACTCCCTCAGAAGAATTGCGTAAGGAAATCAATGACGCTACGTTTAAAGATGTCTCGACTATTCAGTAGTTAAGAACTGAGAGTTATGGGTACGCAGATACAAAATGACGTGTGTTGGATGTAGAGGGTGTCTCAAAAGGGTCGAGTCCCGTCATTGCGAGGGCGTAGCCCGAAGCAATCCAGTGATTAACAGTCTTCTGGATTGCTTCGCTTCGCTCGCAATGACGACGTGATTGACTTTTTGGACACCTTCCACGGAGAAAAAGACGAAGGCGATTGCATTATAGTAATAACACATGCAACGTTATAGTAATAACACGAGCAACGTTATAGTAATAACACGAGCAACGTTATAGTAATAACACAAGCAACGTTATAGTAATAACACAAGCAACGTTATAGTAATAACACGAGCAGCGTTATAGTAATAACACGAGCAGCGTTATAGTAATAACACGAGCAGCGTTATAGTAATAACACAAGCAGCAGAATGTCAGAAGCAGGATTTACATGATTCTGATTCAAACAGAGCGCAAAGGCATAATGGAGTTTGTAGACCATTTCAAAGGTGGAGCGAATCCGAAATGACTGAAAACAATGAAAATTATAAATGAAATGAATTTGAACATAAACGGAGTAGCCGATAGCCGCAAAAGTGGAGGCATATTTAAACTATTTGTTTTATAAAATGATAAAAATTTTTAGAAAAGCCCTTATGTTGGGTTTTATGCTTGTAACAGCAAGCGTGGGTATGGCACAAGAAAAAGTGTCAATTGGTATCTTGCCGTTTTCGTACACATCTGAATCGGCAAATGGTAAAGATGTTGTTTCCATTCAGGAAGAAGTAACAAATGCTTTTGTTAAAACCAAACGGTTTAACGTTGTGGACAGGACAAAAATGAATGCACTCAAACAAGAAAAAGAATTGCAAAAAACTGAGGATTTCATTGATGGATCAGTTGTAGAGCATGGGAAAAATGTCGGCGCTCAATATCTTATTAGCGGACATGTCAATGCTATTTTGGCAGACGAACATGTTACGACTGACAGTAAAGGACAACGAGCATCCGGAGGATGGAAAGCAAAATTATCTGTTACTCTGAAAGTAATTGATGTTACTACTGGTGAAGTAACCAATAGTGAAACGATTGAACCAAAAACAGGAAGCACTTTCTCTCAAATGACTATTGGTGGTATTTCCGGACCTAAATCCGCAGAAGCAGCAATAGCAAAAGCAATTAAAGACATTCAAGATGAGGTGGATAAATTTGTAGAAAAGAACTTTCCTGTATCCTGTTCTATTGTGGAGTTTCAAGACAAAAAAGTGTTAATTTCGGGCGGTTCGGACATTGGTCTTAAGAAAGGAGTGGAACTAACTGTTTACGAAGTATCTTTTGTAGATGTCAATGGAAAAAATTTAGAACGTAAAAAAGAAGTTGGAAAACTAAAGATTTCAAAAATTGAAAACGAAAATTTTTCGATTTGTGATATTAAATCAGGTGCAAAAGAAATAAGGGAAAAATTTGATGCAAAGGTTAATCTTAAAATTCAAACTAAAAAATAATCTGATAATCTGATAATCAAAATAGTTAGATAACTAATTAGTTATCTAACTATTTATTTTAATTATTGTAATATGAAACATAAAAATACAATTCGATTATTGTTGCTATTTGTTGTATCACTGGCTTTCAACTCGTGCAGTCGCAGTATTTATCCTTCTGCCGAAGTCAATTATTTGTCGGGCAATGAAGGAACTGTAAGTGTACGTGCGACAGGAATCGGTACAAACAGAGAAAATGCAATCCTCAATGGCGAACAGAAAGTTTTCGATGTGCTTTTCTTTCGCGGATTGCCCGAATCAGTGCAGAAATTGCCATTGATTGGCAGTAACGAAGCTGAAGAAAAAGCCAGACACAAGAAGTATTTTGATGATTTTTACAGCGGACAGCGGCACAGAAGTTTTATCATGTCGTCAATTCCCATAAGTGATTTGGCAAAATACAAAAACGGTCAAAAGATGATTTCTGTCGATATAAAAGTCAATCTAAACGCTTTGCGGCGTGATTTAGAAACTTTTGGCATAATTAGAAAATTCGGTTATTAATTTTTTTAAAATGAGTAAATTAAGATATTTATTAATGACGCTGTTATGGATTTCCATAAATTCTGTTTTTGGACAGAATACAGCCACCGGCAGCGATGGACAGGTTGTAACGGTTCAGCCAAAAATTATGGTTATCCCCTATACCAAAGAGGGCGAGGATTTGCGCACCATTCTGGAGAATGATGAAAACAAGCGGATTGCAATTGCCAAAATTAAAGAGGGTTTTGACAGCCGCGGTTTTACCACTGTTGATTTTGTTGCCAAACTTAAGGCGGCAAAGGACAACAATATTTTCACATCTGACAATCAGACTGATATTAAAACGCAGGTTATTGAAATGTCAGGCGCCGATGTATATGTACAGTCCGAAGTGATTGCGGAACGTGGACAGTCGGGCAATTCGGTAAAACTGATTTTAACAGCTTATGAAATATCATCAGGCAATTCTTTGTCGAACAAAATCGGCGAAAGCGGAAAATTTTACACCGACGATTTCAACAAATTATCGTCCAAAGCGGTGGAAAGTTGTGTTGATGATTTTTTGAATGTAATGCAGGGAAAATTTACCGATATTGTCAATGACGGTAAATCGATTATTATAGATATAAGTTTTGATCCTGAATCGCAATACAAAATGTCGTCGGAAGTTGGCGATGACGGTTTACTCCTGTCCGACCAAATTGAACTTTGGATGGAGGAGAATGCTTTCAAAAACAACTATCACATTCAGGGAACGACTGATGTGCGAATGATTTTTGACGATGTGCGTATTCCGCTCAAAGATCAGGCTACAGGCAACAACTACAATCCCAACAAGTTCGGTTTGGAACTGTTCAGGTTTTTCAGGAAACTGGGAATGAACATCGGTAGAGACATTAAGAGCAACACAATTTACATAACCATCAAATAAAAAACAAATGAAAGCAAGAAATTTAGCATCAATAATTGTGGCAATGTTTTGCTGTTTATCAATGCAGTCCCAAAATGTGGAGGATGTGGGAAAAATTGCTCTGTCGGTAGTGATGCCCGAGAATGTTGACGGGTTAACGGTTTCGGAATTATCAAAACTGGAATCCAAAATCATTCAAATTACGACAAAAGCGGGTTTATCGGCTTCGGGATACAATCAGAATTTTGTTATTTATCCAAAATTAGCGATTTACGAATCCAATGTTGTGGAAGGCGGAATGCAGAATATCATGGTTGTAACTATAGAATTATCTCTGTATATCAAACAGGTAAATAATAATCTGATCTTTTCTTCCGTTAACAAACAGTTGAAGGGCGTCGGAAAAACCACCGAAATTGCCGTTACCAACGCAATTTCTCAAATTCCTGTTTCGGATAAAAATTTTGCCGATTTTATTTTGGAAGGCAAGGAAAAAATCTTGAAGTATTACGAACAGAATTGCAATGATATTGAGAAAAAGGCGGATGCCTTTATCAGGATGCAGCAATACGATCAGGCGTTGGGTTTATTGATGTCTGTTCCCAAAGAAGTTTCGGCATGTTACGATAAAATGCTGAACAAGTCAATTGACACTTACAAAGCCTATCAAAATCAGCAGTGTGCCGAACAACTTCAGCAGGCAAGAACACTGGTTGCTAAAATGTATTACGATGAGGCATTAAGTGTTTTGTCAGAAATAGACCCGTCGGCGGAATGTTTCACAGAAGCGAAAACAATGGTTAAATCCATTGAAAGCAAAGTTAATGCAGAATACAAAAAGCATTGGGATATGCAGGTAAAAATTTACAATGACGCGGTTGCACTCGAAAAACAACGGATAGATGCAATGAAAAAAATAGCTGTTTCGAAATACGAGAACCAGGCAAAACCGGTAAATTACCTTTATATCGTGAGATAAAAAATTTAGCGAATGACGGATTTGATTACCATCAATGTACAGATGAAAAATCCGGCGACGGTCTGACCGTCACAATTTTAGTTTTTTTATTTAATAATTTTAGAAGTTGCGCACGACACAAAACAGTGTATTTTAAAAATGACAGCAAAAACAAAGTTGTTTAAGAGAGCAGAGGGGACAGAGACCTCTTTAAAAAGCGGGATAAGGAGCAGGTTAAATTTACTGTTTTTCAGTTTGATTGCCGCGCTTGCATTAAGCATATCGTTCTCGTCCTGTTCAAAAGATGATGATGACGATAACGGGGGCGGCAACTACGGATATATTGAACTGAGCATTGGCGGGAAAACTTATAAAAAGAATCTTTATGGTTGTGCAAATATTGTTACAGGAACTGAAAAAGGCACTGGTCAATATCTGGATGTGACGCTAGGTCTCTGCGAAGATGGAGAATTGGTAACTCCCGATTTTGGTCTTGATAATATCATCCCTTTGCTTTCCCATTATCAAAGGGAAACTTACCTTAAAAAGACACAAGCAGGTAATTACAGATTAGCAGAATTGGAAGGTTACGGACTTCAATCCGAACGATATAATTTTGATTTACTGATAAACAGTCCGTATCCAGTAGATGCAAACGGGTACTACGACTCCAATGGTGGTCGTTTTGAATTTCAATCAGACGGTAAACATACAGTTACCAATATAAAATATTCAGGAAAAACCGATAATGGCGACCCTCAATATTATATCGAAGGTACTTTTTCTTATTCTTATCTAAATAACAAAACCGATAAAACGCTTAAATTTTCAGGCAAATATGGGATTAAAATAACAATTGAGCCCGAAAGCAAACTGTAAATTAATTCTTTATAAACATAATTATAACAGTTGCGCCCGACACGTATCAGGGATATAACAATGAAAACAACAGGAAAGTTGTACGCACACAATGCAATGCAGTCAGAGAGCATTCAAAAAAACGAGGTCAGTCTGAAAAACCTTATAAGGAGAAGGATAAATTTCTTACTGTTCACAGTGCTTGCAACAGCTCTTTGCCTTGGTTTTTCCTCCTGTTCAAAGGACGATGATGAAGGCGGTAATGATTCTATTGCAGGTTTATGGCGCTATGTCAATGTGAGCTACGATATAAAAAATCCTTCAAATACAAGTTTGGAGGAAGAACAGATTGACGATGCGGAACTTGTTAAGTTCTTATTTACAGGTTCCAGTATAGAATTTAAAGCCGACAACTCCTTTGTCTTTGATGTCATTGAAGATGACGAAGACGATAAGGGTACATATTCAGACAAAGACGGGAAAATCGTTTTAAGCACTAATAACGATATGATTCACAATGGATCCGTCGTTACATTGAACAGTGGCGTATTAAGCGTAACGCAGGATCTCCTTGATGAGAAATACGAATACGGTTTTGGCGATAACGATGCATACATGGGAAAAACGTTCAGAGAGTTGGGGTTTACCAAATTCACAGTCATAATAAACTTTAGAAAATAACGTCTGTTCCACGCTGTTTTTGTGTAACAGTTTTAGAAATAATTTATTATAAACATAATTTTAACAGTTGCGCCCGACACGTATCAGGGATATAACAATGAAAACAACAGGAAAGTTGTACGCACACAGTGCAATGCAGTCAGAGAGCATTCAAAAAAACGGGGTCAGTCTGAAAAACCTTACAAAGAGTAGGATAAATTTCTTAATGTTCTGTATGTTTGCAATCGCCGGACTGACAGTAAGTTTAACGGCCAGCGCGCAGGAAAAAGGCGATATGGCTGCCGGAGCAAATGTTATAATGAGTACCGGTCAGGAGCTTACAAATTTCGGTTTGGGCGCAAAATTGCAGTACAGCATAACCACGCCAATCCGAATCGAGGGAGCGTTTAACTATTTCTTTAAAAAGGATATGACAAGTATGTGGGATGCAGGTATTAATGCTCATTATCTGTTTTTCATTAGTGACAGAGTGACAGTGTATCCCCTGGTTGGAGTCGGAATCCTTGGCTCAAAGTATACGGATGATGAAGGATATGGAGATTTATTCGATGATGAAGAATATGCTGACTTATTCGATGATGAAGAATATGCTGGCTTATTCGATGATGAAGTCGAAAGCGATTCCTACAACGAATTTGGCGTTAAACTTGGCGGCGGTATTGATTTCAAACTCACGGAAAAACTGTTCCTGAACTTTGAAGCGAAATACAGAATCGGCGACATCTATAGCAGACCATTTATTTCGGCAGGTATTGGATTCAGATTCTGACTGTATTCCTGCAACACACGAATTATCATGACTGTAAAACCTCTCCCGCAGATACAGGCGGAGAGAGGTTTTCTTTTGATTTCATAATATTTTCTCTGCTGTCTTTGTCCAGCTCGGCGCAGTTTACAGACCAATGTCGTCAAGTTAAACAGTGCGCGGGTTAAAATTGTGAGGTAAAAATGTAGAGATGCTTCGTGTCTTTTGACGCCGCAGGCGTCTGATGTCGATAACCCCGGGCAAGCGAAGTGCAGCCCGGGGTAAGCTATC
>JAIRZR010000519.1 GCA_031267155.1 Prevotellaceae bacterium
CGGTCTTTAACAGGTAAAAAACTGCATTTAATATTTCCCGCAACGGATGTTTACGCTTGCGGGTGTCGCCAATTATTTGCAGTACTGCTCCGTATTGGCTGTCGGTTAAATTTGTCGAAATAATTTGTCATCGTTCTTTATACTTTGATATTCACAAAGATACGACATATTTTACTAATAAACAACTTATAGCCAATATTTTATTCTAATTTTAAACAGTTTCTCAAAAAAATATATTCATATTAAATTTTTTTTCCATACCTTTGCGGCTTGTTTTTTTAAAAAAAATATAATAAGTATAATTATGGAAGTTACGCATATTGAACACATTGGCATCGCGGTAAAATCGCTGGAAACGGCAATACCGTTTTATGAAAACGTTCTTGGTCTAAAATGTTACAACATCGAGGAGGTTGCAGACCAGAAAGTGAAGACAGCTTTTTTCAAAGCGGGTCAGACAAAAATAGAACTTCTGGAATCTACCGATCCCGAAGGCTCTATCGGAAAATTCATCGAGAAAAGGGGCGAAGGCATACACCACATTGCATACGCGACAAACGGTGTGCAGGCTGCTCTTGAAGATGCTGCCGGAAAAGGCATTCAACTGATTGACAAAGCGCCGAGGAAAGGCGCCGAAGGTCTCAACATCGCATTTCTGCATCCGAAATCCACATTCGGAGTGCTCACCGAACTCTGCGAAGATCCTTCGAAAAAATAAACGGAATATAAATCTATTTTTAAAATAAAGACTATGAGTATTCAGTCAGAAAAGGTAAAAGAATTGATTAAGTTGCGGGAGCAGGCGCGTATTGGCGGCGGTCAGAAACGTATTGATTCTCAACATCAGAAAGGTAAGTACACTGCACGGGAACGCATCGCAATGCTGTTGGACGAAGGCTCTTTTGAAGAGTTGGACATGTTTGTCACTCACAGGTGTACCAACTTCGGAATGGAGAAATCCGTATTTCTGGGCGACGGAATTGTTACCGGCTACGGAACCGTCAACGGACGTCTGGTTTACGTGTATGCGCAGGATTTCACCGTTTTCGGAGGCTCGCTCTCGGAAACTTTGGCGCAGAAAATCTGCAAGGTAATGGATCAGGCGATGAAAGTCGGAGCACCCGTGATAGGCATCAACGATTCGGGAGGCGCCCGTATCCAGGAAGGAGTGAACGCATTAGCCGGATATGCCGAGATTTTCCAGAGAAACATACTCGCATCGGGCGTTGTTCCGCAGATTTCCGCCATTTTCGGTCCCTGTGCCGGCGGAGCGGTGTATTCTCCCGCATTGACGGACTTTAACATCATGACCAAAGGATCGAGCTACATGTTCCTTACGGGTCCGAAAGTTGTCAAGACCGTTACCGGAGAAGATGTTACGCAGGAAAATCTGGGCGGCGCAAGCGTACATTCGACCAAATCGGGCGTTGCGCATTTTGCCGTGGATTCGGAAGAGGACGGCATCGAAACAATCAAGCACCTGCTGAGCTTCATCCCGCAGAACAATCTGGAAGAAGCGCCGGTAACGGAATGCGACGACCCTGCCGACAGACTCGAAGATTCTCTGAACGAGATTATTCCCGACAATCCCAACCGCGCGTACGACATGTTTGAAGTGATAGGCGCAATTGTCGATAACGGCGAATTTCTTGAAATACACAAAAACTATGCAGCCAATATAATAGTAGGTTTTGCACGCTTCAACGGCATATCGGTCGGCATAGTTGCCAACCAGCCCAAAGTGCTTGCCGGAGTGCTCGACATCAACGCATCGCGCAAGGCGGCGCGCTTTGTGCGTTTCTGCGATGCATTCAACATTCCCATAGTAACACTGGTTGACGTTCCGGGATTTTTGCCCGGCACGGGTCAGGAATACGGGGGCGTGATTCTTCACGGCGCAAAGCTTCTGTATGCATACGGAGAAGCTACGGTTCCGAAAGTGACTGTTACTCTTCGCAAATCGTACGGAGGAGCCTACTGCGTGATGAGTTCGAAACATCTCCGCGGAGACATGAACTATGCATGGCCCTCGGCGGAAATCGCTGTCATGGGACCCGCAGGCGCAATCGAAGTGCTTTACAGCAAGGAAGCCTCAACGGCAGAAAATCCTGCCGAATTTATCGCGGAAAAGGAAAAGGAATACAAGGAAGCATTCGCAAATCCCTACAACGCGGCAAAATACGGTTATATTGACGATATTATCGAGCCGCGGAATACACGATTCAGAATCATCCGCTCTCTGCAGCAGCTCGCTACAAAGAAGTTGACGAATCCTGCAAAGAAACACGATAATTTACCTTTATAATATCCTTTAAATATGAAAGTTTTAATAAAGGGACTGAGTCTGTTTCTGTTCACGTTTTTGTCTGTCTGCACATACGCGCAGGTGTCGAAGCTGCAGGTAAACGAGATAATGGTCAATAATAAAACCAATTATGTTGACCATTACGGACAAAATACTCCGTGGATAGAAATATACAACAACAGCGCAGCCTCGACCAATATCGGGGGATGCTATTTGTCCGACGATCCGAAGAATCTGCGCAAGTATATCATAACCAAGGGCGACAGGAATACTCTTATGGGACCGGGACAGTTTCTCATTTTCTGGGCGGATGACAATCACACGCGCGGTACGTTCCATGTCAATTTCCGGCTTGACCCGACAAGGGAAAACACGGTGTATCTTGCCGATGCAAGCGGAAACCTGATTGACAAGCTGACAGTGCCGGCAAATGCTTCCGCTTTGGAAGACATATCGTACGGACGAATCGAGGATGGAGGAACGGAACTGGGCATACTGGAAAAGCCCACTCCCAATATCAACAATAAGTTTCCCGATCAGGATGCAAGGAACGAGTCATTCAAAAAGAACGACCCCTTTGGAGTCGGAATGAGTATAATCGCCATCCTGGTGGTCTTCATTGCACTGATTCTCCTGTATATCTGTTTCAAATACCTGGGACGCTTCTATATCAACCGCGGAAACAAAAAGTCAGTCGAAGCAGTTGAGGCAAAAGGCGGCAAGGTCGATGAGAGTATAATCAGGAAGAAGGACAGGGACGGAATGTCTGCCGAGGTCTGCGCCGCAATTGCTGCCGCGCTGTACGAAATATACAACGACGTTCACGACATCGAGGATACCATACTGACCATCGAAAAGAAGGCGGTCAGCTATTCTCCCTGGAGTTCGAAAATATACGGTTTACGTCAAATGCCGCAAGTTAAATCAAAAGGATAATTTTTTAAAATCAAACAGATGAATGAATTCAAAATAAAAATAAACGGTAATGACTATAACGTCGTTATCAATAATGTAGAAGAAAATACCATCGACGTGGAAGTCAACGGTATTTCGTATTCGGTCGAAATGGAGAAGCCTCTCCGCAGCAAAAAGACGGCTGCAAAACCCGCAAAACCCGCCGTTACGCGCTCGGTCGAAAATACTGTTTCTGCGCCTACCGTGCAGGTAGCCAAACCTTCGGAAGTGTCCGGAGGAGCCGGCGGCGCTGTGAAATCTCCGCTTCCCGGAGTGATTCTCGAAGTGTTTGTCAAGGTCGGCGACATCGTGAAGACAGGGCAGAAAATCCTTGTCCTCGAAGCCATGAAGATGGAAAACACCATCAATTCCGACAGGGAAGGCAAGGTTGTTGAAGTTAAAGTCCAGAAAAGCGATTCCGTGCTGGAAGGCGCCGATCTGGTAATAATAGGATAGACTGATGGAGACATTTTTTACATTTTTGCTGGAGAATCTCAGGGAGTTTATGGGCTATACTTCGTTCGCCCATATTACTGTGGGTCATGTTGTCATGATACTTGTAGGCCTGGGCTTCCTCTATCTGGGCATCGCGCGCGACTTTGAGCCGATGCTGCTTGTACCCATAGGTTTCGGTATTTTGATAGGAAATATTCCCTTTGACGAAGGAAAGGGCTTGATGATCGGTATTTACGAGGAAGGTTCGGTGCTGAACACTCTCTATGCCGGAGTGCGGCAGGGATGGTATCCGCCCCTGATATTCCTCGGGATAGGCGCCATGACGGACTTCTCGGCGCTGATATCCAATCCCAAGCTGATGCTGATCGGCGCCGCTGCGCAGGGAGGCATTTTCGGAGCTTACATTATAGCTTTGCAGATGGGCTTTGAGCCGAATCAGGCAGGCGCTATCGGTATAATCGGCGGAGCCGACGGACCGACGGCAATATTCCTTTCGGGAAAGCTTGCGCCAAACCTTCTGGGAGCAATCGCCATAGCCGCATATTCGTACATGGCGCTGGTGCCTGTCATTCAGCCGCCGGTGATGAGGGCTTTCACTACAAAGAAGGAACGCCTTATCAGGATGAAGCCGCCGCGCGCCGTTTCACAGACCGAAAAGATAATTTTCCCGATCATCGGCCTGCTGCTGACCACGCTTATCGTGCCTTCGGGATTGCCTTTGCTGGGTATGCTGTTCTTCGGAAATATCCTGAAGGAAAGCGGGGTAACACGCCGTCTGGCTGAAACCGCCCGCGGTCCTCTGATTGACACAATCACAATCCTGCTGGGACTGACTGTGGGAGCCTCAACTCAGGCTACCGAATTTCTGACACTGAACTCAATAAAGATATTCGGACTCGGAGCGCTTTCGTTTGTAATCGCTACCGCCTGCGGTGTTTTGTTTGTGAAGTTCTTTAACCTGTTCCTGAAAAAGGGTAACAAGATTAATCCCCTGATCGGAAATGCAGGCGTGTCGGCAGTGCCGGATTCCGCTCGCATATCGCAGATTATCGGTCTGGAATACGACAAGACAAACTATCTGCTGATGCACGCAATGGGACCAAATGTAGCCGGAGTTATCGGAAGCGCAGTCGCCGCCGGTATCCTGCTGGGATTTTTGTATTAGAATGCTACTGTAAATTAGTTTTTTATTTCTGAAAGCTGTTCATGTAAATGAGCAGCTTTCATTCTTTTTCTGCGAAAGTTAAGAACTATACAATGCGCGGGATGGTTTTGTGCATTGCAGACTGACGCCGTAAGGCGTCCAATATGGATAACATATAAATGTTCAATGTCGCCAATTTAATTGCTGAAACAGTGGACGACAAAATTCCGTATTTCAATTGTTCACAGGACATCAATAGAAAACCGTTTATCTCCCGTCACAAGCCTTTTAAGGCTTGCACGCGATGGCAAATGGCGTAATTGTTTACCGCACTCCCGGTCGAATTATAAAATATACGTATATTCAATCTTGCGGTTGATTCAAGCCCTAACGGAGTTGGAGGTGTATTGGATAGCTTCTATTGATATTAATGCCCTATGGGTAATTTCGCGATGCGCATTTCGCATCCCTCAGGAGATAACAAAAGGCCTCATCATAAATCGAAGCAAACCATCGTTGTCCGTCATTGCGAACGAAGTGAAGCAATCCAGAAACAGGCTACTCTTTGGATTGCTTCACTGCGTTCGCAATGACGAAAATCCTCCCAGTCATAAATAGCTTATTAATGTGCTATTTACAAAAAGCGCCATTGTAAGGTACGAAGCAATCCAGAGTTTTTTATAATCTGTTATATCTTGTTTATTTCGCATACTTCAAAGGAAAATAAAACTGTGGAAGATGTTGAAAATATCAATTCATTGCGTGACTATTTTGCTCATGCTCCCAAGTAATTCCTCGCTCCGAGCGCCGTCGTTCATGCTTTTAGCAAGGAATTCCTCGCTCAAGCATGGAATTCCTCGCTTTTAGCATGGAATTCCATGCTTTTAGCAAGGAATTCCTCACTCCGAGCAAGGAATTCTTCGCTCAAGCATAGAATTCCTCGCTTTTAGCAAGGAATTCCTCACTCCGAGCAAGGAATTCCTCACTCAAGCATGGAATCTCCTCGCTTCGGGCAGTAAGCGCAGGACGCAAAGCGCGGAACAAAATTATATGACAGAGAGACACCGGATATAATTGTGAGCCGATATGCCATTTTTTTCATATTTCGTGTTCATATTCTGTTTTTTTATACCTTTGCGCATTACTTATATTGTTTTATAGTGCTTAAATTTAAAAGTTAATATGATGGACAGGCGTTTTTTATTCACAGTAATATTTGTTTTCCTGGCGTTCTTTAAGCTTGAGGCTCAGGATATTTATCCATATCCTCTTGACAATGGCGATCTCAGGCAGGTCTCCGATTTATACGCCAAGGAGATGTATCGATCATCGCTGGAGAAGATATATTCGGCGAAAAAAGAGCCGGGAAATGTTTTCACGGCAGACGATCTCGCTTTTTACGAAGCCATGAGCGCTTTGTATAATGAGCAGAGCAATGCCGAATCGCTTTTATCGGAAATCATAAATTCGAAACCGAAAAACATCCACTATCCCGAAGCCATGTTCGGATATGGCCGATATCTGTACAGTAAAGGCAAATACAAAGATGCGGCAGACGCTTTCAGGCAAATATCCGCTTCCGACGTCTCCTCTTCGGAAAGAGCCGAGTATCACTTTAAATCGGGATACAGCAGCTACAAATCGGGTAAAACGGACGAGGCAGTCAACGATTTCAGGAAAATCAAGGAACAGAGGAACATGTATGCCGACGCTGCCCTGTATTACTATTCGCATATCGAATATGAAAAAGGCAATTACGTTACGGCGAATCAGGGTTTTGAGCGACTGAAAACAAATCCCAACTATGCATCCGTCGTTCCGTATTACACCCTTCAGATTGCATTCATCCAGAAAGATTTCGACAAGGTAATCGCTGACGGGGAAAATTTTCTCTCATACTCCTCCGAAGGCAGGATGGGCGAAATCACCCGTATTCTTGCAGAAGCATACATGCAGAAAGGAAACTTTGAGAAATCGGCGGAATATTTTGAGAAATACGAAAAATCCACCTCAAAGCTGTCGAGGGAAGACTATTACCTGAAAGGCTTTATCGCTTATGAGAAGGAAGATTATGCTTCGGCGGCAAAAAGTTTCGTTTCGGCGGCGGCAAATGCCAAAGATTCATTGAGCCAGCTGGCTGACTATCATCTGGGAGGCTGCTGTCTGCAGACCGATTCCAGGGAAGACGCCCTGAATGCTTTCATGAGAGCTTCGCAAACCGGGTTCAACAAAACAGTTCAGGAAGACGCGCTGCTCAATTATGCCAAACTGTCTCTGGAACTGCGGAACAATGAAACGCCAATGCTGACTTATCTCGAAAAATATCCCGCCAGCGCCGGCAATCCCGAATTTTTGACATACAGAGCCGAATCGGCGGCAAAAAAGGGAAATTATACCGAAGCAATCAGGCTGCTGCAGACAAATCCGGATCTTTCGACCTCCGACTGGGCGGCAATACAGCGCCTTGCCTATGCTGCCGGTACCGCATCCTTCAAAAACAGCGACTATGCGCAGGCGACAGACATGTTCGACATGTCCATAAACACCCCCGCGCTGGGCAGCGACAATTCGGTCAAAGCCCTGTCCATTTACGGGAAAGCCAACGCCACATACGCTTTGGGAAATTACGCTTCGGCGCGCAGTCTGTTCCAGACTTTTATCAACACTGCCGGCTCTTTCAACCTGCAGGAATACAGCATCGCACACTACAACACCGGATACTGTTATTTCAAGGAACAGAATTATGACCAGGCGCTTAGCTGGTTCAGGAAATATATAAGCTTCGAGGCAAATACATCCCGGAAAACGGTGTACCTCGGCGACTGCTACAACCGCATAGGCGACTGTTATTTCAAAAAACGCGATTACCAGCTTGCCGCGGATAATTATACGACGAGCGAAAGCCTTGGCATACCCAATCCCGACTATTCTGCGCTGCAAAGGGGAATATCGCTCGGATTCACGTCCGGAACCGATGCCAAGATAAATGCATTGAAGCATATACCGCGTTCATATCCAAATTCGAGCCGTGTGCCGACGGCATATTATGAGCTGGGCAGGACATATCAGCAGCAAATGAAATATGAGGATGCGATTTCCGCTTTCCAGTCCGTTGTATCGAAATACCCTTCTTCTCCCGTCTATTCCAACTCGCTGGTAGAGCTGGGGTTAATCGAGCTGAACAGGGGGAATTATGAAAAGGCGCTTTCGTACTATCGGCAAGTTGTGGACAAATTCCCCAATTCGCCCGAAGCGCAGAATGCACTGGAAGGAATAAAGAATATTTACTTAGAGCAAAACCGCATGGATGAGTATATTGCATACTCCAGCAAAATCGGGCAGGGAGTCAAAAGCCCTGACGAAAAAGACTCGCTGATATTTATAGCGGCAGAACGGCTGTATCAGACAGGCGACTGCGCAAAGGCTCTGCCGGCAATGAAAAAGTACCTCGAAGACTATCCTGCGGGAAAGTTCCTGACGCCTGCCAACTTCTATCTTGCCGACTGTGCAATGAAACAGCAGGATTACAGCGACGCGCTGAACGGTTACAGCTATGTTGTCCGCCAGCCGGGAAACGATTATACCGAAGCTGCATGGTCGGGAGTCGCCAGGGCAAACTACAATCTGAAACATTATGCCGAAGCCGCCGCTGCATTCGAGCAGGTCAAGAGCCTGGCGCAGACGCCTGTCGGGAAATTTGATGCGGAACTTGGATGCATGCGTGCATACGTCGCCATGGAAAACAGCGAAAAAGCCGCTGTTTCGGCAAATGTTGTAGCCGCATCGACGGGAATATCGCCGGAACTGAAACGCGAGGCAAATCTGGTAATCGGACGGGCAAGCCAGCAGACGGGAGATTACAAAAAGGCGCTGGAAATATTTAAAACCCTGGCGGTTGACCTCAATCAGGCGATAGACGCCGAAGCCAAATACAGAATGATTGCCTCATATTTCGCCCAGAAAAAATACAAGGAAGCGGAAAATGAAGTTATTTCTTTCAGCGAAAATTCGCTCCACCAGCTTTACTGGCTTGCGAAATCGTTTATTATACTGGGAGACATCTACGTTCTGAAAGATAATAAAGTACAGGCTAAGGCAACATACGAATCGGTGGCAAACGGCTACAAGCGCAAAGATGACGGGGTTATCGAGGAGGCAGAACAGAAATTGAGGGATCTTGAATAAAAGGAATTTATATAAAATACTCTTATTTTCGATAAGTTTCTCCGTTCTTGGCTTTATGGTCTATAAGATAGGTGTAGATACCATAGTTAGAGGACTGGTTGAGATAAGATTATGGTTTTTTGTCATTGTTTTCCTCTGGTTTATCGTCTATATACTGAACGCCCTGGCATGGAAAGTGATGATATGCAATGAAAAGGGTGAAAAAAAGCCTTCGTTTGCATTCTTACTGCGCATGACAATCACCGGGTTTGCAATCAATTACATTACCCCGTTTGCCGAGATAGGCGGCGAACCCTACAAAATAATGCATCTGAAGGAATATATGGGTTCAATAAAGGCAACGTCCAGTGTTATACTGTATTCGATGATGCATGTATTTGCGCATATTATATTCTGGATGATTTCGATTGTGCTGATTCTGATCTTCTACAGACTGTCGTGGGCGCCTTTTGTACTGCTGTCCGTTTTATTTACAGTATTCTTTTTCGCGGTACTGCTGTTTCTCAAGGGCTACAGGAAAGGAATGATTGTCCGCACGTTCAGGATAATGGAAAAAATCCCGTTCATAAAAAAATGGGCAAGGCAGACAGGCGAAACGAAATCGGACAGGCTGAGGGAGATGGATTATCATATTTCCCATCTCCACACACACAGGCGCTCGTCTTTCTACTGCTCGTTTTTCGTCGAGCTTGCATCGCGTTTTCTGATCTGCTGCGAGGTGAATATCATCATGTTTGCCCTGGCGGGCATGTTCCCCGAACTGCATGTGTCGTTTCTTGACGCGATAATAATAACGGCGGGCTATTCGCTGTTTGCCAACATGGTGTTTTTCATTCCCATGCAGATAGCTTCGAAGGAGGGCGGATATATGCTTGCTTTCGAAACGCTTAGCCTGCCTTCAAGTCCGGCTTTCATTATTGGCATTATTACGCGCATAAGGGAATTGTTCTGGATTTTTATAGGGATAATTCTCCTGAAAACGAACAGGGAAAAATTAAAATCGAATTATATAGATATAAAAAATGGATACAGCGAATAAAATAGCGTCTTTACTTTTGGATATAAAGGCAGTGAAACTGAGTGTCAGGGAGCCTTTTACATGGGCGTCGGGATGGAAATCGCCCATATATTGCGACAACAGGAAAATCCTGTCGTACCCCGAAGCAAGAAAATCGGTCTGCAAGGGCTTTGCTTCATACATAAAAGAACATTACCCTGATGCGGAGGTGATTGCAGGGGTGGCTACCGGCGCCATAGCTCACGGAATACTTGTCGCCGAAGAACTGAATCTTCCTTTTGTGTATGTGAGGGCGGCGGCTAAAAGTCACGGACTGGAAAACCTGATCGAGGGCGAACTCCCCGAAAATTCGAAGGTTGTGGTCATCGAAGACCTGATTTCGACGGGAGGAAGCAGTATTGCAGCTGTCGAGGCTCTGAGAAAAGCCGGCGCAAGCGTACTTGGTCTGCTGGCTATTTTTTCCTACGAATTTGATGCGGCAAGGCAGAATTTCAATGCGACAAAATGTGATTTCCATTCTCTTAGCAACTATTCGACTTTGCTGAAAGAAGCAGTGGATTCCAATTATATCGAAAAAAAAGATCTGGAACTGCTGAAAAAATGGCGCGAAGCGCCAGATAAATATACCGGTATATAACAATACTGTCATGTCCTGATATAGCTATACAGACAAAATGTGTAAAAGATATGACAACAAGTAGGCAAAAGTCCCAGATTGTACAGTATTTGCTTTAAAGAAAAAGTAGTTTCAGAAGTATCGTCCGGCAGCAGCTTATAAATAAATAAAAGATAAAGATTATGATAGAAGCATTGTTTTTAATAATTATAGGTTCAGTTATCTGTTTCTTCAGCAAACCTGATAAGAATAATGATACTGAAATCACAGGTACTGTAAGATTTTACACTGAGGATGATGATGACGAAAATAAAGACATTGAGGATAAATAGATATGGCAGACAAATTACAGGTGAAGATAACCGACAAGGCTCAGGGAATCATTAATGGATTCAGTGAAAAGGAAATTGGAAAACTGATGCAGGCAACCTCCAGAATTATAGGGTAGGAAGGGGTAAAAACCACTAAAGCAAAATTTAAGACTACAGGACTTAAAAAGAATATTGGAAAAGGAATAAAATTCAAATTATCAAAGAAGAATGTTTTGATGGTTTCGATACTGATCACCAAAATCTCACACATCTTTCAATATGGAACAGTTAAACGTAAAACCAAAAGTGGATAGAACAAGGGCAATCCCTGAACGGCCGTTTTGAGCGAATGAGGAAGATTTATGCCGACGGAACTTACCGTGGCGAGCTGGAGGAAAAAGTCAAAAATGTCTTTGGATGGGACATGGAAATTACCCTGCGGTCAGACAAATCAACCGGATTTAAGCCCCTGCCCAAACGATGGGTTGTGGAGAGAACATTTTCATGGCTGGAAAATTATCGCAGGCTGGCCAAAGATTACGAATACAGGGTTTCCACAAGTGAAGCTATGATATACCTGGCTTTTATCGCTTTGATGCTCAATAAAATTTATTCGCAATAAAATTTAAACAGTTTCTTACGCTTGCGGGTGTCGCCAATTATTTGCAGTACTGCTCCGTATTGGCTGTCGGTTAAATTTGTCGAATAATTTGTCACCGTTCTTTATATTTTGATATTCACAAAGATACGATATGTTTTACATATAAACAACTTATAGCCAATATTTTATTCTAATTTTAAACAGTTTCTGAAGGTTGTTATAATAATTTTTTATCTGATTGTTGGCCTTGTGATTAGGAGGTGAAAAATTTGAATTGCGAATTTATATCGTATCCAGTGTAGAGAGGCAATGCTTTGCATCTCTTTTTTGTCCGCAGACAAGGGGCAGGGCATCACAAAACGCTACTATCGCAAAATCAAATCATTTCAACGTATCGTGTCCCAAACCCGAAGGACGGGCTGTCAAAAATGACATGAATTATCACAAAAATATTTTCTCCAATATAATGTCACCCTTTCAGGATTTGACATTATTTGCTTTATCGCTTTTTTCTATAATAATTTCAAGCCTTCGGGTTTGGAATACAACAATTACCGCTTGCCGATGAACAATGGAAAATTGCGACAATACAATTTGCGAGAACTCAGGAGTTCTATATTTTGAACAAATGTCTGTTCCCTCCACTGATACGGGTAAAAACGGAGCTGTTTTATCCGCTTAGCAGCAAAAATTGAGAATCGGATAAAACATTTTCAATTAACAATTGTATAATGATTTTAAATTTTTGAATCATGAGAAGAGGGAGAAAAGAAATTAAAAAAGAAGGTAGCATTGCGGCTGTCGCAAACACATTTGAGAACGGCGTTCTAAAGAGCATAAAAACAATGCTCATTTCATTATCTGCTGTTATGTGTCTATTCTTTACTGTTATATGTGCGGCGCAACCTTATCCCGCCGAGCCGGAGATGGTCAAAGCAGATGGCGGCACATTCCGGATGGGCTGCACTGACGAACAGGGCGATTGGCTATCTTATCTCTAAAATATTATAAGAAAATTAATTAAATAATAAATATAAAATATAAAACATAAAATATAAAACATAAAATATAAAATATAAAACAGGTATGAAGAGAGTAAATTTATTTTTAGTCAGTATGGTTATGGCGGTAACCTTGAGTTTTTGTTTTTCCTCATGTGGAGGAGGAAGCAGAGAAAAATTGTCGCAGGCATTAGCTAAATACGACAAATATGAGTCTTTTTCGGAAGGATTGGCTGCAGTAGTTAAAAACGGTAAATACGGCTATATAAACAAATCGGGGAAAGAGGCTGTCCCCTGTGTTTATACAGGTGGATCTTCCTTTTCCGAAGGATTGGCTGCAGTAGTCAAAGATGGCAAATACGGCTATATAAACAAATCGGGAAAAGAGTTAATCCCCTGTGTTTATACAGGTGCAGGGAATTTTTCGAATGGTTTTGCGGAAGTTAAACATGGGGAAAAAATCGGAATTATCGACAGAAAAGGGAAAGAAATCTGTCCCGGTTATGATAAAGTCTATTTATTGGAACGGCTCTACTATACAACATCTTTGGATGGGAATATTGCTGTAATTGATGAACAGGGAAAAATAATTCCTTTGAACGGTTACAATTATATAAAGAAAATTAAAAATACAAATGATTTAATTCTCGTTGGAGTTGAACAGAGTCAGGACGAAGTATTGTGGGGTTTTATGGATATGGCAACAAAAAAGGAAATTATTCCCTGTATTTATGAGATTCCGGATCATTTTATTTCGGATTATTACTGTTTCGTTTCCGAAGGATTAATCTTCAGTGTCGGTAAAAACTCCAAATATGGCTTGATTGACAAAACCGGCAAGCAGCTTACGCCCTTCAAATATAGATATATTGGGGATCTTTCGGAAGAACGGGCGCTTGTCTGGACTGAGACCGGAGCGGGTTATATTGACAAAACAGGCAGGGAAATAATTCCTTGCATGTATGAAGACGCAAGTCCTTTTTCCGAAGGTTTGGCATGTGTACAGAAGCATGATAAAAAATGCGGTTTTATTGACAAAAATGGGGAAACAGTTATTCCATTCATCTACAATGTGGCAGATGATAAAACTGATGAAATGCGAACAGAGACCTGTTTTAAAAACGGCCTGGCTGTTTTGAGTATCAATGACCGCAAAGCCAGTATATACGACAGGGACTATGATTCCGCTTACGGCGACTATATGATCAAGGGACCTTACGGCGTAATCGACAAAACGGGAAAAATAATTATACCGTTTATATACCGCAATATACGCTTGCAGGGCAATAATCTGAATAATCTGTTTGTTTGTTATGACAGTAATAATAAAAAATACGGTATTTTGGACAGAACAGGCAAAGAAATTGTTCCATTCGACTGCTATAGCGATATAGAACAGACTGCAGATAATTATATCGTTACGCTCAACGAAAAGAAGGGACTTTTGGACAGTACAGGTAAAAAAATTATTCCATGTGAGTTTGAGAATATCTACAGCTCCGATTTCAGCGACGGACTGATGCGTTGCACACGGAACGGTATGGAAGGATATATAGATATGGAAGGCTATTTTATCGGAAAAGGGACAGTTGAAAAAATTGAAAAAAATTGAAAATAACTCCTGGCTTATCAGTACTTGGGAGGTAAGCATACCTCCTTTTGGTACGCAAAAGTTGATTTTCCACGACAGTAAGCATTACAGTTCAATTAATGATGACTTCAACTTGAAACTAAACGGAACATATAGTGTTAATGGGACTGGGACTGAGATAACTTTTTATCAGAAAGAATACAATGCTCCCAAAAGTCTAAAAGATAGAACCCCGCAATCCTATTCAAAAAAGATAGACAAGGCAAATCAAACAATAGAATTTTCCGTCGAAATAGGTGTCCTGGTAATCCTGGAAGCCGTCCCGGTACTGCGTTTTCATCTGTGAAAAGCGGGTTTTGATGTCGCGGATGTAAATTCCGTGCAGTATATCCGCCGTTCCCGACACTGTAATGTCGCTGCAGTGCGTCGGAAAGACTTTCTTTGCGGGGACTTCGTGAAAGGCGCCTCTCAGTTCGCCGCGGTAGTCGAGAGCCACGTCCATCTGGTAACCGTTGAACACAACCCTTTTTCCTTCGACATTGACGGCGGCGGTGACGGCGGCGGTGACGGTGACGGGATCGAACTCCGACAGTCCGGGACTGCGCTTGGCTTCGCAGACGCTTTCGCCGCGCTCGACAATGGCGTGGAACGCCGTGCCGACGGTTGTTTTGTCGTTCCCCTTAAAACCGCCTTTTAGCTGACACAGAAACGATTCCTCGGTATCGTACTGTGTCTCGCTGTCGGGGTCTGCGTAAAGCATTCTGCGGAATGATTCCAGCAGTGTAGTCCTGACGTATCTCATAACAGGGCGGTCTGCGTGGCGGGTTCGTTTGCGGAATCGCCCGGAAGGTCTTTAAGGTCTGAAGGGTCTTTAAGGACTTCCGGGACTTCAAACTGTGCGGTTTCCCTGTTGAATACGAATCCAAGCTCTTTGCACTTTTTCAGCAGCATGGACTTTATCACGTTTGTATGGGCTTTTCCGATGTCTTTGGGGATAAGCTCTATTATCGCGTTTGCATTGCCGGGAGTTTCGAGGTTTGCAATATCCTGCTGTATGCCTTCAACCGCTTCGATTGCCAGCCTCTGAGCTTCGGTCTGCTCGGAGATGGACGATTTAACCCTTTCGATGATGCCTGCCATGAATCCGGCAAACTCCGGAGCGGTCGAATCGGGGATTTCCATCAACGGGAGCTTTGCGACGTTCTTTCCGATTGTCCGGTCGGTAGGCTCAAACTGTACTGTCCGGCGGTTGTTTACCACGGTCATGAATCCAACCTGGTCGGCAATGCGGAGAAGGAGGTCCTTCGACTGTCCCGTTACGTCGGGAGAGAATTTTGTCGTGTCGCCGTCCTTTTCCTCCTTCGCGTGGGCGATGACAACAATGTCTATGCTGTCCGCGCGACGGTCGTTGATGAAGAGCTTGAACTCCTTCCCGATTTCGCCGTATGCCTTCAACTGGTTTGTTTTCAGCTTGTAGTTCTGCGCGGTTACGTATGACATCAGGTAATCGTCAAGCAGGGCTTTTGCGGTGTCGATAATCAGGGTTTTGTAGCCCTTTATCGATTTTTCGTCAGCCCTGACGTCCTCCCAGCTCTGCGCAAATATTGTGTCCTGGCGGTTTACCGCCCGGTCAAAGCCGCGGTCGCAGTCAAGCAGTATGGGCGTGTCCGCTGTGTTCGCCATGGAGGTTTTGCCCGTTCCGGGCAGCCCGTACAGCAGTATTATTACCGGTCGATCGGGCACTCTGTCTGTTTTTCTTATTAACATGATTCCTGAATTTTTAAAATGGTAAATTTATTATTCCGTCCGGTTCGGGAAGGTGAAGGCTCAGTTTCAGTTCCCCGAACAGTCTCCTGTCTGAATCTTTCGATATCAGAGCGCGGCGGTACATGGTGCGGATAAAGCCGCACAGGTTTGCCGTACCTCCCCCTACAATATATTCTCCCAGCACACTGTAATGTGTGTCGGATTCTGAAACTATAAACCCGCCGTGCGCCGTCCGGAAATCGTAATTTCTTACAACTTCGCCGTTTTCATCAATGCCGCTGGCTCTGAAGTAAAACGATCCCGAAAACTTTTCATCTGTCTTTTCCGGCATAAATTTAAAACACCTCCCGCTAAGATATTCAATCAGGTTTTTGCTTTCTGTTCCTTCTACGACGCCGGCGTCCGTGACGGGTTCGCCAACGGCACTCTCCCTGATAATAAATCCGTTGCTTACCTCTTCAAAATTAAAATACTTTCTCATTGCTGTTGTTATTATTTATTTGCCCTCTTTCAGCTTCGG
>JAIRZR010000225.1 GCA_031267155.1 Prevotellaceae bacterium
GCCGGACTTATGCCGCCCTATACGCTGCCGGAACAGAAAACCCTGTCCGGCATCCAGAGCAGGGAATTCCAGGCGGGCAGACGCAACCAGCTTATCCTGGACGACACACAGAACGCGATTCAGGCGCAGATTTCCAGCGACCATGATTTATCTCAGTTGAACCTCGGCTATATAACCCGTGTCAACCACATCGAAGGCCGTAAGGATTTTCGCGGTGAGGGTTTTGAACTGCGCACGGACGGCTGGGGCGTTGTACGGGCCGGGAAGGGTTTGTATGCGACAACGTATTCGCGGGCTGGAGCGTTCAATCATCAGAAAGATTTTTCCGAAGGCGTCTCCGGTCTGGGCGTTGCCGTGAGCTTGCACAAGGATCTGGGCGAACTTTCCGGAAAACATGGTGCCCACGCGTATTCTGACGATGTCGTCCCGCTGTGTGATGACCTGCAAACGCAGCAATCGGAAGTCGCGGGGACAGGGCAAAAACACTCCGAATTGGAGAAAGCGCACGTGGTCGTATCGTCTTCAGCGGGCATCGCATCCACCGCCATCGGCTCGCACCATATCCATACCGGCTGCCATGCCGCCGTCACGGCGGAAAAGAATATCACTCTGGCTGCGGGAAAAAGTTTTCTCGGCAGTTTTCTGGAAAAAATCTGTCTGTTCGCGCACAAGGCCGGGGTAAAAATTTTCGCGGCCATGGGCAAGGTGGAGATTCAGGCTCAAAGCGATCAGATTGAAATCACGGCGGATAAAAGCGTCCGGATTGTGAGCCTGAAAGAGAAAGTCGAGATAGCGGCCGTCGAGGAAATACTTTTGACCGCCGGCGGAAGCTATATCCGTATCAACAAGAACGGCATAGAACAGGGCACGGCGGGAAAATGGGAGGCCGGAGCCTCTGACCATGTCCTGACCGGCCCCGCGACACACAATGAGCCCATGCTGAACTTGCCTATTGAGGGGTACACGAAGGATGTTGAAATGGTGTTCACTGATACGTTCGGACGCGCGTTAAAAAACGAACCTCTGAATTTTACCGGCGGAAACGACGTAAACTTTGTCGACAGTACTGATGGAGCAGGAAAAGTGCTTCTGAAAAATATTCTTTTATCCAGCCTGTCCGTCAACCAACCGACGAGAAAATAACAGGAGGATGACATGATAGAAAAATTGCATCTTGCGCTCCCCGGTGACCCCGTCAGCGGCTCCATGACGATAAAAAACCTTATCATGCTGCACGAGCACCGTGACGTGATCGTAAAACTTGATTTTCCGAAAAATGCGTCCTTTCGCCTTGTTTGCCGGGAAGAACCCTTTTATAGTCCGGTGAAAAAAAAGCAGTGTACGGAATTTACTTTTTCCGCCGGAGAAGAAGTTCATATCTGGCTGTCAAAGTTCCATATGCGCAAGATTATGATTGAGAGGTTGACATCCGAAGGCTGGAATGACCATGGGTTCATCGATCCCCGTCAGGATGACGGCGCCGATTATTCTCCTCTGGCGGCTCGCCCCGCCCCTATTATTCTGCGGTTCGGATTACCGAATTCTCCCATCGGGAGTACTGTCAAAATTCCGAAGGCGGAAGCGACCATACCTCCCGAGTACCTGATGGAACTGAAGCGATGCCATCAATCCGCAGCGGATGCTTCTTCTGCCGGACAGTCTTTGCTGCGCCTGTGGGAAACCGATAAATTTCCCTCCTTGTCCAGAGAGGAGGGCATGCGCGAGTGTCACGCCTATCCGCAAGAGCCGGAGTATTGTTGTCTGGTGGAGATCCGGCCCGAGACGGAGCTTTATCGCCGGCTGCTGTATAAGGAAAGCATCGTGAGATTGGCTTCGCCGAACGATGCGCGCCTGGTGGCGGATGCTCTTGTCACGACACTGGGGCAGGTAACGGACAAGGCTGTTCTGATCAGGGAGCTGCGGGGACTGCAACCGCGCTTCATCATCAGGACAATAGGCGGGGTTGAAAAAAAAATTCATTGCCATTCCCGGGTATTCCGGGCTTCGCCGTTTTCTCACCGCCTCGGCATACGGCGTTGCCAATGCAAAGGTCGTCACCATAACGGCAGGCAAAATGAGCATTGGGCAACTGGCCGCGCAGGCAGGGAGAGGCATTCGGGATACGTTAGCTCCCGGCATAACGCGCAAAGTGCTGACTGTCGGACTGCTTCTGGATACAGTCCAATGGCTTGCCGAGGGAGACCCTGAAGCCGAGGGGCTTCTCGCGAAATGGACGACGACATTGTTGGCGACAGGGATCACCGCAGGATTACTTCCCTTTATTACTGCAGGTTTTGGGGGAGCGGCGATGCTTATTGGTGCGCCGGCTTTCGCGTTGGTTTTTACAGTCGGAGGTGTTGTTGTATTTGTCACTTATGAGATAGGTAGAATTCTACGCGCACTTGACGTTGAAGATAATATTTATATTTTATACAAACGACTTCGCGCGGCATGGGTTTCCGATCTTGCACTCATTGGTTATGATGACTTTGTCAAGTAAACACTAATTGTAAAATATATAATATTTATAATTTTTATTAAATTATAAGGATATAGTATGCCAAAAAAAAAATCTACAATACTTAGGATAGATCCGATAATTGAAGAGAAACAGCTTATACAGTATAAATATAAATCGTATGAAGAAAAAAATACAATTTTTTTAAAATTTATATGTCGAAGAATGCTAAAACTATATGTTATTCTATATATATTCTTTTCTTTTTGCTTTTCTGTAGTTGTCCATACATCAAGTGAAAATATTCATGATATTATATTGTGGTTCGCGATATCGTTACCGTCAACTGTAATTACACTTGTGCTTTTTATACTATTGCGCTATAAAATTTTGAATACGTTTAAACATATCTATAAATTAGTTGAACAAGCACTTTTTCCAACTATATTGTTTATTTTTTTTATATATCAATTATTTTATATCATGCGTTACTTAACTGCAGAAACATTTTTATATGTCATTTTATTTACTTTTTTGATCTTTATAACAATATATCTTTTTCTATATACACATCGCATTGTCCGAAACAAATTTTCTACACTATATTACATGATTAATGGCAAAATATTCTTCGATTATTCGCAATATAGGAGAGTTCTGAACGAGTTTCCAATTATATATTATAGAATTATGTTTTCCATTCTGCCTGTAGCATTATTTCTTGGTCTATACGCGAAATCATTTTATTCTCTGAGGCACTATGCTATTGGCACAGGCTTATTATCACTTGGTTTCATTATGTTAACATACCCATTTTGTATCTACGCCGTCTATATGTTGTTATTTGTCCATCCGCGCGTGGCGGAAATATTCAACCAGCCCGTATTGTCGGACCCATGGGGTTTTTTTGAGTTGGACGCGGCGCTGGCGGAAAAATATTTTGGGCCGAATCCTGTAAAGCGTCCTATTCGGTATGAGGAAGTTTTTCCGCAAAAGGAAAGCGCTTGACCTAAAACCATGCAGCCCGAGCAAACAAGGAATTTTTTATGTCCCTGAAAAAAAAACGGCAAGGGTGTCATCCGTTTGGGTGACTCCACCAGCCACGGCGGTAAGGTGATCAGCGCGCACAAGCCCACGGATATGGGAGTGCCCATAGCCTGTGTCGGCGATATGAC
>JAIRZR010000282.1 GCA_031267155.1 Prevotellaceae bacterium
CTACTCCCGATTGAATCGGAGTCATTCCCGATTGAATCGGAGTCATTCCCGATTGAATCGGAGTCATTCCCGATTGAATCGAAAGTCTTTAAAGTCTTTAAAGACTTTAAAGTCCTTAAGGTCTTTAGGAAAATGGAAGGGATTTTATCCCGCGCGCAGTATAATCAGATCAATCAGAACTTTATTTTCAAATAATAATAATAATAATAATGACAGTTAATATGAAACACGCAGAAAAGGAATTGCAGGCGCTCAGGGAGGAAGCGATCAGGCGTTCCATAATTCAAAAGTCAAAAGTCAAAATTCAAAATTACGAAACATGAAGCACGCAGAAAAGGAATTACAGGCGCTCAAGGAAGAAGTGAGCCAGATGTGGAAACTCGTTCTTTCGCAGCTCGAAAAAGCCAAGCAGGCGTTTTTGAACGGCGAGATCGAAACTGCACGCGAGATAGCAAGCCGCGAAAAGCGGGTGGACGCTTTCGAGCTGAAAATCGACAGCGACTGCGAAAACTATATCGCTCTGTACAGTCCGGTAGCCGTTGATTTGCGGCTGGTTTTATCGCTTATCAAGATAAGCATTACGCTGGAGCGTATCGGCGATTTTGCCGAAAGCATCGCACGCCGCATTATCGACGAAGGCGGCGAAAGGCCGGAAGCGCAGATTATGGAAGAACTGCAGCTCGAAAAGATGTTTGACACGCTGATCAACATGCTGTCTGACAGTTTTGTCGCCCTCGAATCGGAAAACACGCGGCTGTCGGGAAGAATCATGGCAAGGGACGACGAAATCGACGCTATTTACCGCAATTCCATCGACATCCTGACGGCGTATCTGCAGAAAAACCCGGCACACATACGCTGCGGACTGAATACCGTCCTGCTTCTGCGCAAGCTCGAGAGGATTGGCGACCACTGCAACAATATCGTGGAGGAAATCGTTTTCTATGTGGATGCAAAGGTGTTGAAACATGGGGGAAAATCAGAATCCGTATAATATAAAACTTTTTACATTATATTTGCAAGATGAATACAAGTACTGCAAAAGCGCCGAAAATTCTTGTCGTGGACGACGAGCAGGTAATCTGCGAAGTCCTCGAATTTAATTTAAGCAACGAGGGATACGAAATCGCCTGCGCCCATTCGGCGGAGGATGCGCTGAAAAAATTTTCGCCCGACTGTTCGCTTATCCTCCTGGATGTGATGCTGGGAGGCATGTCGGGATACAAGTTCGCCGAAACTTTGAGGCTGAAGAAAAATCCCGTCCCGATTATCTTCCTCACGGCAAAGGATACCGAAAACGACATGCTCACGGGATTCTCGGTCGGAGGCGACGACTATATCTCGAAACCGTTTTCGGTGAAGGAAGTGATTGCGAGGGTGAAAGCCATACTGAAACGGACGGGAAACGCATCCGGAAAGTCCGGGCAGGGAAAGCTTGTCCTCGACGATATCGTCATCGACTTCGAGTTGAAGGAAATGACAATCGGGAACGCAAAAATTACGCTGACAAAGACCGAGTTCGAGCTGATTGTGATGCTGTCCGAAAATCCCGACAGAATCTACTCGCGCGAAGAAATCATCGACCGCGTCTGGAGGGATACTCCCTACATCACGGAACGGACGGTGGACGTCCATATCACGCGGATACGCAAGAAGCTCGGAGACCGCTCGTACCTCATTTCGAACCGCGCCGGATTCGGTTACAGATTTAATATTTCAAAAGAATGAAAGCGAGTTACAAGCAGAAGGTGTTCCTGTATTTCTTCATGATTTTCGCCATTTTCGCCGCAGGCATTTTCGTTATCTGGCAGCTGCGCGAACGGAAAAACAAGACCGAAATCCTGGAAGAAAAACTGGATGCATACGCCGACATCATCGACGCCGCCATATCGAAACAGTCGGGTCTGGAGGTTCCGGACAGCCTGCGGGCGCTTTTTCCCGCAAACATCCGCCTGACCGTAATCGACCGGCAGGGACATGTGAGGTACGACAATACCGTAAGGAAAACCGGAACGATGGAAAACCATGCCGGCAGAAACGAGATCGTCATGGCAGACAGGGCGGGAACGGGCAGCGATATCCGCATCTCGGCGTCCAACAGCAGAAAGTACCTGTATTATGCCAAACGCTTCAACAGCTACTACATTCGCGTGGCTCTGCCGTACGACATTAAAGTGCATGATTTCCTGAAACCCGATAACCTGTTTCTGTACTACATCGTCATTCTTTTTGCGGGGATGCTGGTTCTTATCAATCTGGTAGCCGGATGGTTCGGGAAGTCAATCAAACAGCTTCGCGACTTTGCCCTGCTGACGGGAAACAGCAGGGAAAACGAATCGCAGTTCCCGATTTTCAATTCACAGTTCCCCAAAGACGAACTGGGTGAGATTGGCCTGAAAATCATGGAAAACTACCGCCAGCTTGACGAAAGTAAAAAGGAGATAGCCCTCGAGCGCGAAAAGCTGCTGCAGCATGTGTACAGCTCGGAAGAGGGGCTGTGCTTTTTCTCTGCCGACAGGTCGGTAGAGTTTTACAACGGGCTGTTTGTACAGTATCTGAATGTGATTACCGACCTGGCTAACAGCGATCCTGCAAGCGTGTTTTCCGATGTTTCCTTTGACAGGATCAGGTCGTTTCTGTCGAACCGTGAAGCGCCGGACAATTATTTTGAAACCCAGATTGACCGGCACGGGAAAAACTTTGCAGTCAGGACAAATGTATTTGACGATAAGAGTTTCGAAATCATTATCAACGACGTTACCAAACAGGAAAAGACCCGGCGGCTGAAACAGGAAATGACGGGAAACATCACCCACGAACTCCGTACGCCGGTTACCGGAATCCGCGGATGCCTCGAAACGATTCTCGAACGCCGGCTCGATCCCGACAAAAAGGACTATTTCATCAAAAGCGCATACAATCAGGTTCTGACTCTCTCGGAACTGATACGCGACATGAGCCTGATTACAAAGATGGAAGAAGCGCCGCAGTCGTTCAGGTCGGAAGATGTGAATGTCGCGGATTTGCTCAAAAACCTGAAAAACGAGCTGGAGATTCAACTGCAGGAAAAAAATATCCGGATGAACTGGGATTTTTCCGAAAACGTCGCCGTAAGGGGAAACGCCAACCTGCTGTATTCAATATTCCGAAACCTCACGGACAATGTCATCCGGTACGCAGGAACGGATATCGATATAATGATCAGCAAATTCAACGAAGACCGGAATTTCTACTACTTCTCCTATTCCGACAACGGAGCGGGTATCCCCGACGAACAGCACCTGAACCGAATCTTCGAACGCTTCTACCGCGTCAACGAGGGACGGACAAGAGATACCGGAGGATCGGGACTGGGACTGTCTATCGTGAAAAACGCCGTCGCATTCCACAAGGGAACAATCGTGGCTAAAAATAAAGCCGGCGGAGGACTGGAATTCCTGTTTAAACTGCAGAAAAATAATGGATGAAAAAGGG
>JAIRZR010000324.1 GCA_031267155.1 Prevotellaceae bacterium
CGTAACCTGACATTCGAGTATGGTACTAAGGAAAAATGTGACAATCCTCCTGTTCTCCATCAATTTCTTAAACACCGTATCGTATATCGGATTGGCGATAATAAACGGTTTTACTGCTGTGTGATCCTGTTCTCCTGCACTCATGGTACATCTTAATTTTTATATTCTTACAAAGGCGCAAAATTATTAATTATTTTTAATATCGCATGAAATTTTGTCATACAGGCGAAATATTATTTTGAGACGTTATGCGGAAATCTTTAAAAATAAGTATGCCTTTCACAGGCTTGTATGCACATAATTTCAGAACTCCTTCTGCCAGCTTCGGTTTGCAGTCAGGATTCTTTGCCTTTGTATCCATTATTACAGGCCTAACCCGCAATACAATTCTGTATTGGAAGATTCTGTCTTTCGCCGGAATGAGGGTTCAAATCCCGTCGCTCAAATCTTTCTATTCGGGATTAAAGTCATTATCTGCTCACGATTCGTTGATAGAAACAAAACGAAAAAAATATTGACAAATACCACGATCGGCGGCACATGGTCGAGTTCCAATACTTTGGTGGCGACGGTAAACTCTTCGGGTGAAGTAAGCGGAGTCGCGGCAGGCACGGTAACGATAAGCTATACCGTAACGGCAAACGACTGCAGCGCAACCGCAACGAAAAGCATAACGGTAAACGCTTTACCTTCCGCTCCGACGGCAAACAATGTAACAGCATGTTACGACGGATCGGCGCATACGGCAGGCGCAACGGTTGCAGGTGGAGAAACTGTAGTATGGTATGCCGAGGCTACCGGCGCAACAGCGGCGTCCGCTCCAAGTCGAAGCGGGGTGGGAACGACAACGACATACGCAGCCGCAAGAAACACGACAACAGGATGCGAAAGCTCGACACGGACAACCGTAACGGTAACAGTAAACGCCCTGCCATCGATTACAATAAGCAATCAGGGCGCAGTATGCGCAGGCTCAAGCCGTCAGCTGGGCTACACCTCCGATATCACGCCGCAGAGCGTTGAGTGGACAAGCAGCAATCCCGGTGTAGCATCGGTAAATGTAACAAACGGACTTGTAAGCGGAACGCTGACCGGAACAGCATCGGGCACGGCAACAATAACCTGCAAAGTAACGACTGCGGCAGGCTGTACGTCCAGTGACACATATCTGATAACAGTCTATCCGATGCCGACGGTGAATCCTGTCGGCGATGTGGCGGTATGCAGCGGAGGTACGGTAAGCCAGATATCATTCGGCACGACAGTAACTTCGCCCGCCGTTACATATTCATGGACTGCCGACGCCAACTGTTCCCTTGTCGGCTTAGCCTCATCCGGAACGGGAAACATTGGCGCCTTCACAGCAAATGCCAATACCGGTACGAGTGCGATATCGACAACTATCACGGTAACGCCGAAAATCGGGGACTGCACCGGAACGACGGAGAATTTTACGATAACGGTCTATCCCAGTTTGACTGCCGGCGCGATAGGCGCAGATCAAACGATATGCTACAACACCGTTCCGGCTCCGTTCAGTTCCCTGACACCCGCAGGCGGAGGCAGCTCAACGCCGGCTTATCTGTGGCAGTACAGTACGGACGGAATCATCTGGACGGATATTGACGGCGCAGCATCCGAAGAATATGCTCCCGCCACCGCCCTTACCGTGACAAGTCAATACCGCCGCAGGGCAACAAACGACTGCGGAACGGTTGATACCGATCCTGTCACGGTTACGGTACGTCCCGAACTGCCTCTCAACTATCCGGATATCCGTATCCGCATCTGTCCATACGCCGGCAAGTCCGTCAATCTGTCGAAGTATCTCGACACGCTTTCCCTGACTTCCATCAAGTGGGAGAGCGTCTCGCCGAATGTTCAGATAGATGACATTGTCGCCGGAACGGTACTGATGGACAGGCTCAAGGCACCCACGGTCTATACCTTTAACTATACTGTCGGCAATCCCTGCTCGGCGGATATCAAACGCAAAATCTATCTCGAAGTCCTGAAACCCGGGGGGATGCGCCCGCTGATGGACACGGTGGCGGTTTGCCACGAATATGCCGAAGCCCTGCAGATCAATCAGCTCTTCGGAATCGAAGCCCGCGGCTCGTGGTCGTATGCTGCCGACGGCAATATCACGTCCTACATCACGGAATCACATTCCACGACCCACGACGGCGCAGTGATCATCAACGGCAAGGCAATCTACGGTGATTCTTCAATTTCGACAGTGAACTACCACGGAGTCGCAGCAAAACGTGTGACAGTCACTTACACGACTGCCTCCGACAGCTGCCTCGCCGGTAAGCCATATACGATTACGATAATCCTGACACCGGATATTATGAAGTAATTTTGAATTTTGAATTTTGAATGGCGCGATGTGAAGCAAATTGAGCGCGATGCATTATTACGCAGGGGGCTGTCCCAAAAGTCATCACATCGTCATTGTAAGCGAAGCGAAGCAATCCAGAATACTGTTAATCACTGGATTGCTTCGGGCTACGCCCTTGCAATAACGCTTTTCTGGATTGCTTCACTGCGTTCGCAATGACGGACAACGATGGTCTGCTTCGATTTATGATGACGCCTTTAGTTATGTCCTGATTAAGCGTCATTTCGCTTATAGTTTAGGTACGAAACGAACATTCACAATAATGGGACTCGACCCTTCTGAGACACCCTCCAAGACGCGAAACATCTCTACATTTTTGTCTCACAATTTTAGCCCGCGCAGTATAATGTCTCTGCATGGTTCATAATGTACAGCCAGCAGAGGTAATTTTCCGGAATCAATCAATTTCGACGTGAACGGATAGGATGTTTCGCGTGATGCAGCCTGCAGTTGAATAAATAAATATTAAATGATATCCAGACGGTTACAAACATATTACAAAATAAATATCATACAATATTCATTGATTTAAAATAAATACAATATATTTGCATTGGGAAAAATTGGTCCCATAAACAAAATTAGTTGGAATTAAATTGTATTAAATGTATTCAGCTGAGGACATTAAAGAATTAGTGGAAAAATCTTTGAAAGGCATACAATATCCCGATGGATCATCGGATTTGTATGCTCCGGTAGCGTACAGTCTGTCAATCGGAGGAAAACGGATAAGACCTATTTTGTCTTTACTTTCGTGTAATCTTTTCACTGACAGGATAACAGACAAATGCATTCTGCCGGCGACAGGCCTGGAAATATTTCATTGTTTCACCCTGGTTCATGACGACATTATGGATAAGGCGGATATGAGGCGGAATCAGCCTTCGATCCATAAAAAATGGAATGTCAATACGGCGATTCTTTCGGGAGACGCGATGTGTATGGAAGCCTATAAGTTACTGTGTTATGCCGAAACGGCTAAAATCGCCGAAATACTGCACAGTTTCAACAAAGCCGGACTAAATGTCTGTGAAGGACAGCAGTATGACATGAATTACGAAAACAAGACCACCGTCACCGAAGAAGACTATCTTAGAATGATAGAACTCAAAACGGCGGCGCTCATATCGGTATCGACAAAAATAGGCGCAATCATGGGCGGAGCTTCGTCTGCGGACGTCGACAGGCTCGCCAAACTCGGGCTGAATCTGGGTCTGGCATTTCAGATTCAGGACGATATAATGGATTCATATTCAGATTCCAAAAAGACGGGAAAAAACTCGGGACTGGATATTGCGAACAACAAAAAGACATACCTGCTAACTTCCGCCATCCGTCTGGCAAGGGGCGAGCAAAAAAAACAGCTGGTTTCCCTTTTAAACAACAAAGATATTCCCTTTAAGGAAAAATATGCCGGAATGAAGGAAATATACGACGACCTTAAAGTGAAAGACCTGGCTGAAGCTAAAGTTAAAGAATATTTCTCGACCGTCGAAAGTGAACTGAAAGCGGTGGACGTCAAGCAGGAAAGGAAATATTATTTCAACGAATTTATTGACAAACTATTCGGAAGACATAAATGAACAGATGAAAATGTATAACGACCCGAATTTAAATCCCGAACTTTATAATAAAAAATAATATTATGGCAAAAGAAGAAAAAAATACCGACGGTAAAAACGAGAAACTGAAAGCCTTACAGGCTGCGCTTGACAAGATCGACAAGGATTTCGGCAAAGGCGCCATTATGAAAATGGGAGACAAGGCAGTGGAAAACGTGCCTGTCATTTCGTCCGGCTCTATCGGAATCGACAATGCGCTGGGCGTTGGCGGATATCCAAGAGGCAGGGTGATTGAGATATACGGTCCCGAATCATCCGGAAAAACAACCCTTGCGATACACGCAATCGCCGAAGCCCAGAAAACGGGAGGAATTGCCGCCATCATCGACGCCGAACACGCTTTCGACAGGTCGTATGCAATAAAACTGGGCGTGGACGTCAATACCCTGCTGATTTCGCAGCCCGACAACGGCGAACAGGCTCTGGAAATTACAGACCAGCTGATCCGTTCCGGAGCGGTTGATATTGTGGTTATTGACTCTGTCGCAGCCCTGACGCCGAAAACGGAAATCGAAGGCGATATGGGCGATAAAAACATGGGACTGCAGGCGCGCCTGATGTCGCAGGCTTTGCGCAAGCTAACGGGAACGATAAACAAGACTAATACCTGCTGCATATTTATCAATCAGTTAAGGGAAAAAATCGGCGTCATGTTCGGGAATCCCGAAACGACAACGGGAGGCAACGCCCTGAAATTCTATGCAACAGTGCGCATCGACGTCCGCAAGGTGTCTTCGCTGAAAGACGGCGACGATTACTGGGGCTCGCGTACCCGCGTGAAAGTCGTTAAAAACAAAATGGCGCCCCCGTTTAAAAAAGCTGAATTTGACATAGTTTTCGGAGAAGGAATATCGAAAGTCGGGGAAATCATCGATCTCGGAACAGATCTCAACATTATTAAAAAGAGCGGCTCGTGGTTCAGTTACGGAGAGACAAGGCTGGCGCAGGGAAGAGATGCCGTAAGAAGATTACTGCTTGATAATCCGGAACTGAGCGAGGAACTGGAAGCGAAAATAAGAGAAAAAATTAAGGAAGTGGATGATATTGCTTAATTTTGCCGCGATTTTTGTACAATTTTATAAATGATACCACAGTGGATTACGCATTACAAATACAGAAGCTGCTGATTCAGCGGGACAGGATTTCGTCTCCAGGCGATAGGATAGCCATGCTGAAACAGGCTATCAATCTCGCAGATACGCACAACGACGTCGAATGGGGATTCGACCTCCGGCTGGAGCTGATAAGGGACGAAAAGGAAACATCCCGCTGTGACGAGAGTTTGCCGGCTTTCACATGGATCCTGGATGCAAACGACAGGAATCCCGAACTGTTCGACGAAGGCGACTTTCTCTGGGAATATAAATGGATGCTGGGTTCCGTAAGGCGCAACAGCTCAATATCAATGGAACAGATAGAGTCCATTGCCGAAGATTTTAAAATCCGCCTGTCAAGAAACGGTTACAGCCTGCGGCCATACTATACGACCAGGGCGCACATGGCTTTTTTCCTCGGCAATCTGGACGAGGCGGCAAAGTATATCGAACTCAGAAACAGGGAAGTCAGGGACGGAATGGCAAACTGCCAGGCCTGCGAACTCGACGACGACGTGGAACTGGAAATGCGCCTGGGAAACTTCGACAAGGCTCTTGCGGTGGGAAGCAATATGCTCACTAAAAAGCTGACATGTACGCACATGCCTTTTTCGTGCTACTGTACCTGTGTGAAATATTTCCAGAAAGCCGGCGATATGGAAAGAGCGCATGAATACTTCCAGAAAGCGGAGGCAGATCTGGCTGAACTGTCCGATACTTCGCAAATAATCGAAATAGGGATAATGATCCGCTTCCTGACCGGGCATGACAGGGAAAGGGCATGGGCGTTTTTCGAACAGCATGCTCACTGGAATGTGAACAGCGAGGATTACCTGGATTTCGTTTTTTCCATAAACGTTTTGCCTCTGCTGAACGGGGAAGAAACCAGGGTTTTAAACGTAAGTCCCTCGCTTGAATGGCACAGGGAAGACAGTACTTACGATACGAAGGAAATATACAATTATTATTATAAAAAAGCAGAAGATTTGGCGGAAAAGTTTGACAGGCGTAACGGAAGCGCTTATTTCAGTCAGCAGTTCGCTGAAGCAGTGTAAAAAACAGGAGGTTTGAAAATGAAAAAAATGGTATGTGCAATTGCACTTTGTTGTTTCTGTTTTGCGTCATGGTCGCAATTCGAGAATAAGCTTGCAGACCTGGGACTCAGGGGAAACGTCGCGTCGCTTACCGAAAGGGAATACCAGCTTACAAATTACGATTATAACAGTAAAAAGGAAGAAAGGCGGGCGATTTATACGTTCGACAAAAACGGCTCAAAAACCGGGGAAAAGTATATCAATCCTTCGGGAGAAGTGCTGTATGACGGGAGCTTAACTTATTCTCCTTCCGGCGAACTTCTTGAAGAAAAGGTGAATAACGTAGAATACAGTAAGAAGTTTGTGAAACGGTACAGCGCTACTGCAAAGGAGATTGTCGTGAATATCGAATACGAATCGGAAACTCCGTATGTGCTTGAGAAATACGTTCTGGATTCCAGAAAGAAAGTGATACAGAAAATCGATTACGACAAGGGAGAGGTTTTCCGCACCCGCAGCTATACCTACAATTCGTCCGGCATGTTACAGTCTGAAACCCAGCAAATGCCCGGAACAGATATCAATTTTAAATATTCGTATGACGGCAAGGGCAAGCTGAACAGGAAAACGGAAGTTAATGCTTCGGGAAAGGTTCTTCATACCCAGTCATACACTTATGATAAAGATGGAAATGTACTGACGGAAGTAACGTCCTATACCGGCGACCCGCAAAAACTGACGCTGAGCTACAAATATACTCTTGACGCTGCCGGCAACTGGACAGAAAAACAGGAATATATGGACGGGAAGTTATTTTCGGTGATAACAAGAGAAATAGTTTATTTTTAATAAAATCAAAATAATAAAACATGGCAACTACAGCTGACTTTAAAAACGGATTATGCTTTAATTATAACGGCAAACCCTGTTCCATTGTATGGTTTCAACATGTCAAACCGGGAAAGGGAGGCGCA
>JAIRZR010000327.1 GCA_031267155.1 Prevotellaceae bacterium
TACAGTTCGTCAAAAAATCATGAGATAAATTTACTTTCTATGCCTTGTTTTGATTTTTTGTGTAATTTTGCACGAAATTAGAATGGGTTATGCCATTCGCTCTTATATATAAATTATGACAATAAATAAAGGAACACTATACTGGTCTCGCGGGTGCGTTGCCGAAACAGGAAAAGAAGGAGAAATAATCTCGTGCAGAGCGGTAAAGAACTGCCATAAGCTAACGGTTTACAACTGGTTACGGAACATTCCGGCGGACAGGGAATATGATATTTTCGAAGTCCGGTTTAAAAATACAAGAAAGGGATTTTACAGGAACGTCAACAGTATTGATTTGAGGGAAGGTGATATTGTGGCAGTTGAAGCATCTCCGGGGCATGACGTCGGAATTATATCGGCTTTGGGTCCCGTTGCCGAGATCAAATTTCTGAAATCGAATCCCGGTCTTACAAATCTCAAATCGGCTGATCTGAAGAAAATATACCGCATAGCCCGTCCTGTTGATATCGAAAAATGGCAGGAAGCTGTATCTTTGGAATATACAACGATGATTAAAGCCCGTCAAATAGCCTCGTCGCTGAACTTGAACATGAAAATCGGCGATGTGGATTTTCAGGGCGACAGGACAAAAGCGATATTTTATTACATTGCCGATGAACGTGTTGATTTCAGGGAATTGATTAAAATCATGGCGGACTCGTTTAAAATCAGGATTGAGATGAGGCAAATCGGCGCACGTCAGGAAGCAGGGCTGATCGGAGGTATAGGTCCCTGTGGAAGGGAATTGTGCTGTGCACAGTGGATGAGGAACTTTGTCTCGGTATCGACCAATTCGGTGCGCTATCAGGAAATATCCGTCAATCCATTGAAACTTGCCGGACAGTGCAGCAAATTGAAATGCTGCTTAAACTATGAACTGGATACTTATCTTGATGCGTGGGACGCTTTTCCGAAAGTCCGTCAGCTGGAAACAGTAAACGGCCTCATTTTCCTGCAGAAAACCGATGTGCTGAAAGGAGTTATGTATTTCTCGACTGCCGAAAGCCCCCTGATGTTTCCCATTCCCGTAGAGAAAGTCAAGGAAATGATTGATGGCAACAGGAAAGGTGAAAAATCCGAATTTCATATTGAGAATAACGGACTTGACTCTGAATTTAAAAGCGCTGTCGGGGAAGACAGTCTTACACGTTTCGACAGAAACAGGAAAAAACGGAGAGGCAGGAAACCGCAGGGAAACGACAAACTGCAGGCAAATGCGAATAACAGCAAGCCACAGGTAAACAGCAGCAGACCGCAGGGAAATGCGAACAGCAACAAGTCACAGAGGAATGCGAACAGCAGTAAGCCGCAGGGAAATGCGAACAGCAGTAAGCCTCAGGGAAATGCGAACAGCAATAAACCTCAGGGAAATGCGAACAGCAGACCTCAGGGAAATGGAAATAACAGCCGGAACAGCAGACGGAGAAACAATAAAAATCGAAGAAATGCCAGTACAGATCAAGCATAAATGTTTTATTGCACTGTTTTTCACAATTCCGCTTTTGTCTTCATGCACAGACGAAAACAGAATATGGCAGCAGAATGTAACCGTTGCTGACTGCCTCTGGAACAGGGATACCCTGCTGAAATTCAGCATCCCCGTCGAAGATACCGTTTCGTGGTATTCTCTGTCCATTGATTTGAGAAACAGAACGGACTACAGTTTCCAGAATCTGTATTTATTCCTGAATATCAAGGCTCCAAACGGAAACACTACTGCCGATACTCTTAACTTCATGCTTGCGTATGACGACGGAAGCTGGACAGGTTCGGGAGGACTGTTCTCGAAATACAGGGAAAACACATTTTTATACCGTGAATATATACGGTTTCCGGAAAGGGGAGACTACAGTGTAAACATCAGGCACGGAATGAGAAAGGACGATTTGAAAGGGATTTCTTCCGTAGGACTGACTTTAAGTTATTCAGAAAAGTTAAAACAATAATATTTTATAGAATGAAACCCATAATTGCTCCGATAGACAAGAAAGTGATTCAAAAAGAACTGACTATCAACAAATTTTTGAGATATACCAATAACGGCGGTAATTTGCTGTATATTGTCAATCACGAAGATTCGCCCAACACCATGCTCGAAATCGGTCGCTTACGCGAGATTGCATTCCGTACTGCTGGTGGAGGAACAGGTGAAAGTGTTGATATCGATGAATTTGACGTTTCGAAGGAACACTGTTATTCGCAGCTGATTGTCTGGAATCCCAAAGACCGCGAAATACTTGGAGGATACCGCTATATCGCCTGCAACGACATATCGGTGAAAAATCTTGCCACTTCGGAACTGTTTAATTTCTCCGACAGGTTTGTCAGTGAATATCTTCCGAAAACCATAGAGCTCGGACGCTCGTTTGTCCAGCCGAATTATCAGACAACAAAACTCCGAAGCAAAGGACTTTATGCCCTGGATAACCTGTGGGACGGCCTGGGCGCGCTTATTCTCAGGCATCCCGACATGAATTATTTTCTGGGAAAAGTCACAATGTACGGCACTTTCAACACCGAAGCCCGCGACATGCTGCTGTATTTCCTTCGCAAACACTTTTCGGACGAAGAAAATCTGATCAGCCCGATAGAGCCGCTGAAAACGAATCCCGATCTGGACAAACTGAATAAACTGCTTGTCGGAGAGACATACAGGGACGACTACAGGATTTTGTTTAAGGAAATAAGGTCATTCGGCGAAAACATTCCTCCCCTGATAAATTCGTACATGAACCTCTCGCCCTCGATGAAAGTTTTCGGGACAGCCATAAATCACGGTTTCGGAAATGTCGAGGAAACGGGTATTCTTATAAAAATAAGCGACATATATGCCGAAAAAATAGAACGGCATGTGGGTCCAATATCTAAAATGGTAAAAAGATTACGGAATTTAAGACGAAAACAGTAAGTAAAAAGCATAAACTGCTGGAAACGGACAGTTTCAAGGAAGTTCTTCGCTCGCTGGAATGCGATGGCGGAGAGTGTTATCTCCTGGCGGTCAGTGGCGGTATTGACTCGATGGTTATGGCGCATCTGTTTGTAAACTCGGATTATAAATGTGCAGTAGCCCACTGTAATTTCACTTTGCGGGGCGATGAATCCGATTCCGACGAGGATCTGGTCAGGCTTTTTGCCGGCAGTAATGATATCGCATTTCATTCGATCCGGTTTGATACCGGCAAATATGCTGCGGAAAATAAAATCTCTACGCAGCTTGCTGCAAGGGAATTGCGGTATAAGTGGTTCGAAGAATTGAGGGAAAAACACGGGTTCGCCAAAATAGCCGTCGCCCATAATTCCGACGACAGTCTGGAAACATTTTTCATAAACCTCTCACGTGGAGCGGGTATCAACGGTCTGACGGGAATACCGGAAAATACGGATGCCATAATCAGACCGCTTCTCGACTTTTCGAGGAAAGAGATTGAAGAATATGCTGTTAAAAACGATGTCCGCTTCCGGGAAGATTCTTCGAATTTATCCAATAAATACTTGAGAAACAGGCTGCGGCATCTGGCTTTGCCCGTACTGGACGGTATAAGTCCTTCGTTTCGGGAAAAGGCTTCCGAGAGCATCGACTATCTGTATAAAGCCAATCAATTTATCGAAACGGAAACGGAGATTTTCCTGAAGCGCAACAGTTTTGCGAAAGGAAATGATATTTATATTCCGCTGTCCGAAATCCGGCAATTTCATTCCGGAGAAATCCTGCTGTTTTATATCCTGAAAGCATATGGTTTTCATGGCGATACAATCGCAAATATCCGTGACTGTGCAGACAGCGCCACATGCGGGAAACAGTTTTTTTCTTCCGGGCATTGCCTTTCGATAGACCGGAAGTATCTGATCATATCGCCCGCCGTCGAAACAATGCCTTCGTATCTGCTTCATAAAGACGCCTGTATCACAACCGGCAGTTTCGAGCTGCGCTGTGAAGTTGTCGAAAAAGATTCCGATTTCCACCTGCTGCGAAATAAAAATGTCGGAGAGTTCGACCTGTCGAAACTGGATTTCCCGCTGGTCTTGAGAGCCTGTAAAGACGGAGACCGGTTTATTCCTCTGGGAATGACCGGGCAAAAGAAACTGAGCGATTTTTTTATCGACATCAAACTGCCTGTGATTGAGAAAAAACGTCAGGCAGCGCTTGTTTCCGGCGAACATATTGTCTGGCTCGTCGGACTGCGCGCCGATGAACGGTTCAAGGTAAGGGAATCTACTAAAAAAGTTTTACGTGTATGGTTAACAATTAACAATTAATAATTATGTCAAAGAAAACGAACAGGGTAATAGTAAAGCTGTACAGCATGCTGTTTGCCAACCGGAAAAACGACCGTTTCGGTCGAGTATTGATAACTAAAACGGTGACCGAAGACGAACTGATCGATACCGCCGTGAAAAGGGGTACAGACCTGAACCCGGCGACGCTCCGGGCTTCGCTAAACATCCTCAAGAAAATTGCAAAAGAGGAAATTGCAAACGGAGCGTCGGTACATTTCGGGCTGGGATATTTCGACCTGCAGGTAAACGGAGTGTTCATTGGCGACAATCCAAAATGGGACGACGACAGGCACAGCCTGCGCGTGAATATCAAGCCAAACCTGGAGCTGCGCAATATGCTGAAGGACATTGAGGTGGAAGTGCGCGGAATGGCGCAGAGCGGCACAATCATCAATTCGATAACCGATGTGGCTTCGGGCGAAGTAAGCAGCCGCCTCACTCCCGGAGGAGCGGCAAACATTTCCGGCGTTAAAATCCGTATCGTCGGCGAAGACCCCGCCAACGGAATCAGGCTGACCGAACAGAACTCCGGCAAAGTTGTGGACATTGCCCTGAACACTGTCGCTGTCAATGAGCCGTCGAGGGTAGTATTTGTTGTGCCCGCCGACCTGCCTGCCGGCGACTATAAGCTGAGCATCACTACGCAGCATTCGCACAGCACAGTATTGCTGAAAAAACCGGTAACGTATGTGTTCGAATACCTGCTTATTGTATAATATATGGCGCTGCCTGCAAGGGTACGGTCGCCCCACGGGGGGATTGTTCGATACCCCGAGCAGGGATTGAAGTCATGTACTCGAGGCTGTACGATTGCTGTACCCGGAGCTGCACATACGCTGTACAGTCGCTGTACCCGGAGCTGTACTGCAGTCTTCGCGGTAAAGACGGGACTGTTCCATCCGAAGCTGCTGCAGCTCTTATCCCGTCAAGGGTAATAAAGCCGTCTCTGCCGGAACTGTGGAACAGTTTACCGCTTGTGGCATGGATTAATAATATGTAATTTCAGACCTCCTGACCTGTATAGGGATGAAAAATAAATAACATATAAATGTTTAATGTCACAAATTTAATTGCTGAAATAAAATTGCCATGTCCAATTGCCCATAGGGCATTAATATCAATAGAAATTTGTCCAATACACCTTCACAACCC
>JAIRZR010000337.1 GCA_031267155.1 Prevotellaceae bacterium
AAGGAACACTATAAGCTGTTTTTTCAATCCGTCATAGAAAAAAAAGAATCGTATGTGTTGCTGGATGTCCTCAAAGAAAAAATACTTTACGAAAATATCATTGAAATACCTGTAAACAGTTTGTTCATAACGCAATCCGGCGAAACTGCAAAGGTTAAAGTCCCCGATTTTAACAACCTTCTTGGTGACAAGTTGACGGCGTTTGCTCCCAATACCGTCGGAATACCCTACAAAAAAGGCGATAAGGAAATGGGGATGGAGATTATCAAGCAGATGTATGACATTGGCAGTTTGTGCGATTATGTGGACAATGTCCGTGTAATCGCTTCCGTTTTCAGTGTCTTTGCCGAAACTGAAATTGGATACAGAGGCAATAAATATAATGTGCAGAATGTTCTTAACTACATCATAGACAATGCACTGGAGATTTGTTTGCGTGGAAATCACGGGAAAGCCAGTTATGATATTCTGCTGAAGGGAATACAGCAGGTGAAGGGTTTTATTTTTTCCGAATCCTTTCATTTGGAAAAAGCCATTACTTATGCTGCAAAGACGGTCTATATCGTTTCACTGATAAAATACGGACAAACAGAAATAAAAAGATTTGATGCAAGCCGCCTGTCCGAAATACAGACATGGCAGATAATAGAGCCGCTTAATACAAAATTGAACAAGATAAAAAAGACTGATGTTGAGGCATTTTTTACCTGTACCAAACGTTGGAAATGATGAAATAGAAACTGCCCACGACAACCACGGGCAGTTGATTTACAGTTACTCTTATTCTTTCTTAATCAAATATCTTAAATTCTCGTCTTCCGAAATCCGCCTTAACAAATCCAAATATTTGGATTTGCTGGCAAATCGGAATATTAAACAAATCCAAACTTAAATTTATATACCTCTGAAAAACAGCAGAAATATACAGATTAAAGTTTGGGTTATATTTTACGTTCTTTCGATTTTTTTGACTCCCAAAAATGCAGATAGACTATCGGATTCTGTTTTCCATTTTTTAGGGATATTTTGTTTATCCTCGTCTTCCAGTGTAGCCAATGCTTTAGATTCCTGCTCTGTTGTGATGTCCAGATAAACCATTGTTGTTTGCAGATTGGCATGTCCAAGCAAAAATGAAATTTGCACAATATTCATTCCATCTTCTAACCAGTGTGAAGCCTTTGCATGCCTGATTTGATGTGCATGCAAACCAACCGGAACATCACTGCCAATACGATGTGCAATGGCAGCATATTTTTTCAACTGTTGATTTACGCTTTCGGGAGTCATTTTTCCCATTATACCCTTGTTTCTTGAATAAAACACATAGGTATTGGGATTTGGTTTTGCCGAGTGAAAGTCTTTCAAGTACTTTTTCAAATGCGCCACAGCTTTTGGAAGAAGATACAAAGTTCTTACTTTTACGTCCCTTACCAATGACTGTAATATAAGATTTATTTGCATCAAGGTGTAACTGGTTGATTTTCATTGATAAAACCCCGTCAATTCGGGCTGCGGTACTGTAAAGAACAATCAGGAGAACCAAATCCCGCTGTCCTGTTTTTGTGGATACATTGGGTATCGACATCAGAATTTTCATAGCCTCTTTACTCATACCTGTTACTTTCTTTCTGATGACTTTTTGTCTTGGAATCACCATTATCTCGTGATACAGTGATAAATATGCAATATTCTTTCCTGCTAAATATTTCATTCCTGCTAAATATTTCAAAAAAGCGGCGATAGCTGCCAAACGGATATTGCATGTTTTTCCACTGCAATTCCGCTTGTTTTTCAGCCATAAAATCTATTCTTCAACGTATTTACGTGAAAAACATTCGCCAGCCAGAGATGAAGGATTGATTTTTTTTCCTTTTCCAGAAACTCGACAAACAGTGACAGTGTGACTTTGTATCCTCTGATGGTGTGCAGGCTGTTTGACTGTATTGACATGGCATGTACACAAATCCAGTCATGTATGTATTTGGCCAATTGATATGCCTCACCTGTAACTTTTTTCATTGTCTTATAGATTTGGTATTATTTGATTAAACGTATCGCCTGCGGCATTCTCAATAATTTCCGAGAGACCGGGAACCGGGAGTAATAATATTTTGTGCTTTCAACACTTGTATGCCCCATACTTTTACTGAGGGATAACAGCCTCATGTGGATCGTCAATCCCTGACAAATCCAACTGTTGATATTTTCTACCGCATAGTGATACCTCAGTTCGCAGGCTGTTGCACGGGTTTTATTGTTTTTATACCAGCATATTTTGAGAATACGACGAACCCAACTATCAGGATAATCTCTGTTTGAATTTGTCGGGAAAAAGAAAATTCTGTCAGGAATCATTTTTGATATGACAGCATCATATTTTTTCATCAAATCCAGCATAGCGTCGTGAAGTACAATAAATGCGGGTTATAGCCTTTGGAATATTTGATACTGACAACTCCATTTCCCAAATTTACATCTCCTCTGCGCAACAGCCTCACTTCGGCAGTTCTCATCCCGCTACTGTACAAAAGGCGAAAAAATACCGGAACTGTTATTTTGTTTATTTTTCCTATTAATCCATATTTAGCGTTGATAGAATCGCACGAGTTAAAAAAAAATTGCAGTTCCTCTGCCGTAAATGCGTGAAGTATATAAGTACCTGGGATTGCTCGAGGCGCTGCCGGAATATTTACATCTGTCAGACCTCTTGCATTTGCATAACGCAAAAAACTTAATACGGGATAAATTCTTGATATACAGGAATGGATACTTTCCGTATCCCTTTTTTTACACCACTGGTCAACCATTGCCTGAGAAAGTTCTTTTGCCGAAGGGTATTCCCTTGCACAATAGCGGTCAAAGTGGCGTACATTCAGCTAATAACCAATGCTGTCACGACCGGACGCCTTTCTGTAAACGGCATAACTGTCCAGAATATCTGATAAAAAAGACTTAAATTTCATTGGAATACCCCCTTTCTTACCGGAAAACAGTTAATACTTAAAACACACTTTTTCAAATGAATAAAATCGGCAGACAGATATATGTCAAGAGATTTTGGAGACTGATGTCCCAGCGTCCGGCTTATAACAGGATGTTCCACCTCTTTTTCCAGGAGTGATGTTGCCAAATGATGTCGGAACAGATGAAAACCTTTCCTGTCACCCGGATGATTTCGGATGCCCGCTTTTTTCATGACTGCCATACAAATTTTGTACAAATTATTATATTTAAGCCTTTTAGAATTTACAGTCAAAAATACTGTATTTTCAGACGATTTGGGTCTTTCCTTTGTAATATAGTCGAAAATAGCATTTCCTACGATAGCTCGCAATGGAAGAACCATCGGTATTCCGGTTTTTTGTTGGATAATACGGATTAAATCATTTTCCCAGTCAATTTGGTCAAGTCTAAGCG
>JAIRZR010000343.1 GCA_031267155.1 Prevotellaceae bacterium
TGAAAACAAAAAATAATGTAAATTTTATTTGTCTGATTAACCGTATCTTATAAATTATGTGAATCTTTTTTCACTGTTTTATGAAAAAAAAATTTGGAGAATAACATAGAATACCCCCAGTGAAGCGAAGCGACTGGGGGGTGACGGAGGTGAGGCGACGGAGAGGAGGTCGTCCGGAAGGCGTCGAAGGAGCGTCCGAATATAGTCGAAAGGCGTCCCGAAGGCAATTAAAGGCGTCCCAAGGGTAATTAAGGGACGTGAAATAAATAAGGTGTAACAGTTTCATGATATTGTGAACATAATGCGCATTGCGAAATTGCCCGTAGGGCATTAATATCAATAGAAAATCGTTACCTCCAGCCACAAGCCTTTTAAGGCTTGCACGCGATGGCAAATGGCGGAATTGATTACAAAATATCCTCACATTCAACCCCTAACGGGGTTGTGAAGATGTTTGGACAAATTTCTATTGATATTAATGCCCTGTGGGCAACTGGACATGGCAATTTTATTTCAGCAATTAATTTTGTGACATTAAACATTTATACGTTATTTATTTTTCATCCCTAAAGGGCGTCCCAAGGGTAATTAAAGGGCGTCTCGAAGGCAATTAAAGGGCGTCCCGAAGGCAATTAAAGAGCGTCCCGAAGGCAATTAAAGGTGTCCCGAAGGCAATTAAAGGGCGTCCCGAAGGCAATTAAAGGGCGTCCCGAGGGCAATTAAAGGCGTCCGGAGGGCAATTAAAGGTGCCCCGAGGGTAATTAAAGGGCGTTCCGAGGGTAATTAAATATTGAATATATAAAACATTATAAATTATTCAGTCATGAAAAATTGTGTATTATTATTTTTGCTAATCATGGCGGCAGGCTGTACAAAACCGCCAGGCCTGCTGGAACAGGCGCTGGAAATATCCGGCGACAACCGTATAGAATTGGAAAAGGTACTGTACCATTACAGAAACGATTCGCTGAAATTGAAAGCGGCGCAGTTTCTTATCGCGAACATGCCCGGACATGTTTCGTATCAAAACCAAAACTATGTAGAGGAATACTATGATGAAATAGATTCGGTGAATCTGTACGCCGACTACAGCAATGAGGAACTTGCCGATATTTACAGAGCCATTGTCGCAAAATATTCGGAAGCGTCTCCTATTATTCAGGATTTGCAGATTATTTCTGCCGCATACCTGACAGACAATATCGACCGCGCATTTGATAACTGGCAAAACGACAATTGGGCTACTCATCTCAATTTTGAGGAATTTTGCGAATACCTGTTGCCGTATAAAGTCTCCGAATGTCAGACGCTCGATAATTGGCGTGAATATTTTTCCGGCTCCGAATACGGCGATTTGCAATATTTACCGTGCGACGGACATTCCTGGCACTCGGCATACTGGTCATGTTACACTGTCCAACAGGAACTGATAAAATTAAATCCCAAAAGATATATTGACGTGCGCGGTCAGTATCCGATAAGGCGTATGCACAGTTTGATGCACACTCTGTTAAAAAAGGACTGTGACGACAGTAATATTGCCAACGCGGCAGTACTGCGGGCAAAGGGTATTCCGGCGATGATAGATTTCACGCCTTTGTGGCCCAACCGCAATTCAGGTCATGCATGGTGCGTCATATTGGACAATACGGGTAAAAACCGCCCGTTTCAGGGACTTGACGTTCTGGAAAATTCCTATTATGCCACTCCCATGGCTAAAGTATTCCGGTACTGTTATGCCATCAATTCGGAACTTCTGGACTTAAACATGTCCGAAAAAAGCGTTCCCGCACTGTTCCGCAACATACATGTTACTGATGTAACCGATGAATATTTTCACACTGATGATGTTACAGTGAATCTGGATGTACAGCATGGTCAATATGCATACCTGTCCGTATTCAACAATGCCCGCTGGAGACCGGTACGCTGGGGTAAAACAGTCGATAAAAAAGTTGTGTTTGAAAATATGGGCAGGGACGTAGCCTATTTACCCCTGTGCATGACGGAAGAACAGCAGCTTGTACCTGCCGCTCCGCCTTTTATACTGACACTGTCCGGCAAAATAAAATCTGCTGCTCCGGATATAACGCAACGGCAAACTCTGAAACTCACCCGCAAATATTCCACTTTCAGATTTTCCTCCTGGGCAGCCAAACTGATTCTTGGCGCTAAATTTCAGGCTGCAAACAGGGCGGATTTCAGTGATGCGCTTACACTGCATACTGTACGAAATACGGCACGGAAGCGGGCGAGCTTCTGCTGGATACTTTAAAAACGAAATATCGCTACTGGCGTTGCTATTCCGCGCCTGAAGGACAGTGCAGCGTCGCGGAACTGAATTTCTTCCAAGGCGGGACAGACATTACAGGACAGGGAAAAATTATCGGCTCGCAGGCAGAAGACAAAAATTATGCGAAAGCGCATGTGTTTGACGGCGACCCCCTGACTTTTTTCAGTTCTCCGGATGCATCGGATTCATGGGTGGGACTTGATTTCGGAGAGCCGGTAAATATCGACCGCATACTGTATATGCCCCGTTCCGACGGCAATATCGTAACTTATGGCGACGAATATGAACTGAAATACTGGGACGGTAACGGATGGAACTCTTTGGGACGAAAAATCGCCGACAATGTGCATGTTACTTTCGAAAACTGTCCTGTAGGCGCACTGTTTCTTTTACACGACTGTACCCGCGCGTATTTTTACATACGAAAACGGTAAACAGGTATGGTGGTGAAGAATCTGCGTTTCCTTCAATTATAGCATTCCGGGCATTTTCAATTGCTGTTTTCATATCGCAGTTAATCAGAGCTTCAATCTCAATGCATTTAAAGCGACCGACGAAGCTGCGGCAATATTTCCCGCTCTGTCGCCAATGAAATTCCGGGAAAAAGTATGTGTCCCGTCTGGACCAGCTATCCCGAACCAGCACAGTCCCACGGGCTTGTCAAGCGTGCCGCCTTCGGGACCTGCCACTCCTGTCGTCGAAACTGCATAGTCGGCATTCAGTACCCTGCGCGCTCCTTCAGCCATTTGCATGGCGACTTCACTGCTGACGGCTCCATATTTCCCGATATCCGCGGGATTTACACCCAGAACCCCGGCTTTTATTTCGTTGGAGTATGCAACAATCCCGCCTTTGAAATAAGCCGAACATCCTGGCACCGATGTTATTCTGTGAGCAATGCGTCCTCCCGTGCACGATTCGGCTGTTGCAAGCGTCACTCCCTTTTCGAGCAGCAATTTGCCCAAAACCGATTCCAGAGTATCCGGTTCATACCCGTAAGCATAATTTCCCAGAATTGCGGACAGCTTTTCAAACTGTTCTTCCACAAGAACTTTTCCATTGGGGGCGTAGCTTGTCAGCCTCAGTTTCACTCCTGTTTCGATATTTGGAAGATATGCCAGCGCTGTTTCCTGTGGCAGGGAATTTTCCCAGTCCCTGATTTTTTCCGCAAGCTCGGATTCCGGAATACCGTATGTCATCAGGGTTTTATGACAAATATCGGGCAATACGGTCTTTTGTCTCAGCAAAGCCAGCACGTCCGGCAACATCTCCATCATTTCGGAAGGCACTCCCGGCATCGAAACAAAAACGGTTTTGCCCTTTTCGAACCACATCCCCGGAGCAGTCCCGCACTTATTGGGTATCACCGTGCAGCAGTCGGGAACTTCGGCTTGCCGCCTGTTGGATTCGTTCATCCTGATTCCCCTTGTCGCAAAGCGCGTTTCGATAAATTTCAGGCTTGGCTCATGTACAGTCATGCGTGTGGAACCGAAATAGTCTGCCAGTACCTTTTTAGTTATATCGTCGTTCGTTGGACCAAGTCCTCCGGTCAGGAGAACCATATCCGAGCCTTTTTCAGCCTCCGATAAAGCCGCCCTTATCGCTTCCGCCCTGTCGGATACGGATGTTATTTTATTGACTTTCACTCCTGCAAGATTCAGCCGGACAGCCATCCATGCGGAATTGGTATCAACAATCTGGCCTATCAGGATTTCGTCTCCTATCGTTATTATCTCTGCCGTGTACATGATATTTCGAAGCCGGGAACTATCTTTTTATAATCCTGTGCAAATCGTATGCAAATCCCAGCCGGAATCCCTTCTCCAGAATCTTCTGCTGGTTTTTGACGTTTATCCACGAATGGGCTTTTATATATGGATTCAGGAAAACCGACAGTCCGAAATCGAAATTGTAGTTTACGCCAAACCCGGCAATACCGCCGAATCCCGTCAGATTTTCGATATATGGATTGTTGCTCGAAACGTCGAGATCAATCAGTAATCCTCCATTGACGAAAAAGTATTTCAGGAAGTTAGCCCTCAATGTTACCGGAATGTTAAACATCGACAGTTCCATTTCCTGTTCCCGTATGAAGACAAAAATGTCCGGATAAACATTCGCTGACACTTTCATCTTATACCTCGCGTATTCCAGACTGGCGTCCAGTTCCAGCCATCTGTTTATACCTTTTATATATGTCAAGCCCAGCGCATAAAAACTTTTATCGTCCAGGCTGTAATGCTGATTACTCAGTCCTCCGAAAATATCGTTTGTACCGAGAGACGAAAAAGTTATTCCCAGCCTGCTGCCGGTTTCTCTTTGAGCGTTCAGCGAAGTATGCACTGTCAGCAGACAGGCAGCAATCAGCAAATTTAAAATTCCATGTTTCATAATATTTAATTTTATATGATTTCCCATCCTTTCTTTATATTTTTATCAAGGACATCCTGCATGATCTGCATAATCTGGTCCTCGTTATTCGACACAAATACATCTCTTTGCAGAGGCTCTTTACGGTCTGAGCTGAAATTGGTGTAATGAAAAACATACGCCGGATATGCCGCGTTCCTTTCCTTGTCCGTTTTCCATACGACGAATTTCTGCACCATGAGTTTTTCCCCCGCTGTTTTCCTGTACACCTCGCGGTGAATGACTTTACTCTTCGGAAGCTCGCTGCCTGTCCCGATTTCCTCTTCCGCAATATACGAGAATGCGTTGATCTGCGACAGCCTGACGTCGTCGAAGCACACTTTTTTGTCGTCGCGGAATCTCACAAAAATGGGATAGACAAAACTTATCCCGCCAACGCTTTCACGCCTTACATACTGCCCGTTGACGATTTCCAGAACGGGATTCATAATCTCTCCGGAAGATGTCTCGAAAAGAACGTCGTTTACCATAAGCTCAATAACGGTTTCGGGCGTAATCATGTGAAATGCAACATGATTTGAATCCGTTTCGATATACAGCGAGTCCATGATTTTCGGGCTGAAGTCCGTGAGGAGCTGCCTTTTGAGGTCTTCGTCAAATCCGTTGCCTGTTCTTCCCACTATCTGATACCGACCTTCCCTGGGCATCATTGCCAAAAGCAAAGAACGTATCTGTCCCTTCTGGTCGCCCATTCCCTCCGAAAATCCAACTACCGCGACGTCAACACTATATCGCGGTTTTATTTTGTACACTAAAGGCAGTTCGCTTCTCACCACAAGTCCCTCGGCGCCCTCGTCTTCGACCCATTTGCGGTATATTTCCCTGACTTCCGGTTTCGACGAGGCCTTCTGCATGACCACGGGACGGCACATTTCCGACTTCCCGAAGATGTCTGTCAGCGTTTTGTACGTTTCCCCGTATGAGTTTGCCCTGTTGAGTCCGCCGTTGATTTCATATATGTCGAAAGGCGCGATGTGCAGGTTCCCGACGAGTTTTTCGTCTGCCAGGGATTCGAGCACGTCAAATACTCTTGTGCGTCCGTTTTCCTCATTTACATACAGTTCCGAAGGAATGACCGCCTGCCGTATTCCCGCCGCCGCCAGGGCTTTCCCGGCTTCCTCCACACAGGGCAGGCCGATTCTGACACGTCCCGAACGGTTCAGCACGAACACGCCGGTTTCATCGAAAAATATCAGGTTGAGTTCGCCGTCATATTTGCGCGTTACGAAAAAGTCCGTACCGACCAAGCGGTCGCTGATCTGATCGGGACTGATTGACAGATAGCTTTTTGTTACGGTTTTTTTATAGTTTATTGCCTTTGCCGACAATTCCGCTGCAACAGCTTCCGCCGAACCTTCGTCGTATCCGTTTTTCCTTGCCAGCCTGTCTTTATATATCTCATTCATTGTTTAGCGTTTTTATTTCCATATTAGTCAAATGCAGTATCAGGCAATATTTATCGCCGTCGATGCGTCCTTCGAGAAAAGCCCTGTAGGGAGTTCCCCCGGAGGTGATTATCAGGGGTTCATTGCCCTTTTTCCCGGTACCCGCAAACATCAGCGACTTGCTCTCGTGCAAATCCTTTGCCATGTCGTAGAGAAAGTCGTAAGTCAGTCCGCTGACATGCTTTATCTGATACTTGTGTACGAAAACGAACTTGCGCGCAGCCACTTCTTTCGATATTTTCCTTCCCGACCACTGCACTATGTTTTCGCCCGTGATATTCGACAGGATTTTCGTGAGATCCTTGCGTTCCCTTTCCTCGCCGTCGGGAGTTTTCACGATTTGCAGCATGTTGACTCTGTACGCAATCCGGTTGTCCCTGTTGAGATACAGCTTATGGGTGGCGCCTACTTTCCTGCCGATATTCTCGACGTCCAGTTCCGGATCGGATTCGATAATCGCTTCGCCCAGGGCTTTCAGATTCCCGTACTTTGCAACTAAGGCTTCTTCCGTCAGTTCCATGGTGGACTTCAGTATCTTGAGGTTCTGCTTTTCCTTCCCGTTTCCGAGAACATATTTCACCCTGCTTTTCCGGGTGATGCTTTCGAATGCCACTTCGGCGTCTCTTTTCTTTTCGTTAGATATGTTTATCCCTCTCATAATAAATAAAATTAAAACATTGAAAAATCAATTTCGGTATCTTCTTCCTCTTCTTCCGCTTCGGGTTCTTCCCCGACGATGGACGTCTGGCTGATGCCGAGCATTTCAAATTCGTTCATCACCCCGACCATCATGAAAAGATTTTTTACACTGTCGCCGGCGGTCAGCAGAAACGCGGTTTTTCCCTCATAACTGTCCCTGTAGCAGTATGTAAAACTGTAGATATCGCTCCCGATAAAGTCTATAAACTCATCGCTCGCCCCGTCCAGCTGGTAGAATGACTTGATGCTGTAGTTCAGGAAATCTTCAACACTCACTTTCTCCGACAGTTCAACCGGAACGGAGTAACTCGAAGGCATCAGTTCTGCCGGCGTACCATCGTCATATACAGCCTTCAAGTCGGAACGCTGCACCCAAAATCCTTCATCGGAAAGAATCCCCAGTGCAATCCCGCCTTTCGGGATAATCAATGTGCCGGATTCATCCATGCTGACAAGCTTACACTCGTTTCCCTCATCGTCCAGTGCGATGTTTTCCGTCCAGCCGTACAGTTTTTTCCTGTCAATCTTCGTTGGCGATGTCGTGTATTCCCTGCCTCCTGTTAAAAATGTTAATTCTCTTGCCATTTTCTGATTATATTTTACCGCGCGAAGGTAAACATTTTTTTAAATCCTGCGGGTTAAATCCAAATGTACAACAAAAAATCTGCATTTTAATTGTCCGCAAAAGGTTAATATCAATGGGAAACCATCCGGTGTTTACATTCCTTTCAGGCAACCCGGAACTTCGAACCGGAGCCACGGAACTTTGAATCTGCGGCAAATATGAACACCCGCGCGCAGCGTAGTTTCCGGACGTTTCCGGACTACATCGTGCACGGGGATTTTTTCGTACACAACTGTTCAAACAAAATTAGATTCATGTAATAAATAAGCATTTCTTTCATATAACAAGATCGTAAACGACTAATATGAATCAGATTATGGATGCGACAAAAAATCCCGTCAGTCCCCCATTAAGCAAGCTAAATGCAAAAAAATAAATAACTTTGCAGAATCGTTTCACAGGAAGACCGGTAATCCCACAGGCGGAGAGCCTGTCCGTCAGTCAGGTTCCCGATGTCGGACAGGCTCTCCGCCTATGAAAACACTGGCCTTCCTGCGAAATGATTTTGCAAAGTTATTTATTTTTTGCATTTAGAATGCTTAATGGGAGACTGACGGGCAATTGGACATGGCAATTAAATTTGTGAACACAATGGAGCAATCCAGAAAGCCTCTTAATGTGCTACTTACAAAAAAACATCATTATAAACGCAGTGAAGCAATCCAAAAAAGTGTCATTGCAAGGGCGTAGCCCGAAGCAATCCAGTGATTAACAGTATTCTGGATTGCTTCGCTTACAATGATGCTTTTCATAAGTAGCACATTAATAGGTTATTCTCAAGCGTCATTTCGCTTTTAGTTTAGGTACGAAACGGTTATTCGCAAGACGACGTGAGGGACTTTTTGGACAGCCATCCAAGTGGCAGTAAGTAAATACCGGATTATGAACCGGCTATCACGTTCAAATTCATAATAAAATAATCATAATCAATTTACCAGTAACCGGTCTCCAATTTTTTTTTTCGAGGGTGCATTCCAAAATGTCGGTTTTCCATTTAAGCGGCATATTTTCTGATAATTTCGATCACTTTATTCCATTTTCCACTCATGAAACATGTTCTTAAATTGAGTACATATTGAGCATG
>JAIRZR010000352.1 GCA_031267155.1 Prevotellaceae bacterium
CCGAATGCTTCGGCGGCGATCGCGAGCGCCATCGGGACAACGGCCGATCCGCCGGGATTCGGGTAAAATTCGCCGAACATTTTGGCCGTGATGATGGATTCTTCCGAGCCGCGGACAATCCCGTGAGCGCTTTCGTAGGCGGAGATGGAGGGGAAAAAAAGTAAAAACACGCACAGCCCGGCTAAAAATGCACCGGCAAACTGCGCCGACAGGTATACGGGGATTTTACCGGCGCCCATCCGCTTGCCCAGGACCATTGCCAGCGTGACGGCCGGGTTCAGGTGGGCATTCGACAGGTGCCGCGTGAGGTAAATGGCCAGCGTAACACCTATGCCCCAGACAAATCCTATCTGGAAAATGCTGTTGTACTCCCCGAACAGGACGGCGACGGCGACGGATCCGCACCCGAACAGTACCAGGATAAATGTGCCTAACGCCTCGCCTGCAAATTCTTTTATTTTCATGCGGATATTAAATTTAATTTTTCCACCGCAAAGATAATGACTTGACAAAAATGACCGGGCATCCGGTAGCGATAACGAAAAAAAGAGGCGTTTAAACGAAAACAACGGCATTATTAATGGTGTCATTTATTTAGAAAATGGATGGAGGCGTATCCGCAGGCGTGAAGCAATACACAAAAATGCCCTGCGTAAAGGATCTGTTCCAGGAATTTTTCAAACAGATGACGGATGTTACGTAGTTCCCGTGCGATACCGTCATGTGGTTTGAAAAGCCGGATTTTCATAACAGCGGGTCAATGATTCCGGGATCAGGCGTCGATCCTGCAGCGCCGCCTGACAGTCAGAAGGCTTATCTGCGCTCGATGTCTTGTCTTCCGGGCATCCGTTCGGGGCAGGCCTCTTTCCCGCGGGTCGATGATCTGTTCTTATGATTTATGCAAATTCAAAAACATAATTTTTATCATAAAAAACATTAAAGTTGATTCCGGCGAACATTCTCAACACAAGTTTTATCTTTATCGCATTAAAAACCAACATTTTATTTTTCCCTTCGGCCACTTTGCGGAGATAATACTCATGCAGTTCTCCGTTTTTCCGTCGCGTGGCCACGGAGAGTGCCGCCATATGCAAAAGTGCCTTTATACTTTTATCCGCCCGGTTCGATACCCGGCTTTTCGAGCGGATACTGCTGCTCGACTCATAGCTGAACAGCGCCACTCCCGCATGGCAACAAAATTGACGTCCGTTTTTAAAGTCGCGAAATGCATTGGTTTCCACTGTCATTTTTACGGCTTTTCCCCCACGCCATCAACAGACAAAAGAAGTTCACGTTGCAGCCTGAACGTTTCATTGCCATCAATCAGCTTTTCAATCATCCGTTCAATTTCAGCGATGGAAGCATCCGATTCTTGTAACTATTCAGCCCCTGAAAGATGAAACTGGTGAAAAATAAGAAAAAAGTAATATCTTTGCGCAGGCAATAGGAAGCAATGGATAGGGAAGCCGTGGAAGAATGCGTAAAGGAGTTGGAAAAACAGTTGTCCGATCAAAGACAACAGATAGCCACCCTGATGGAGCAGATAGAGCAACAGGAAAAGGAACTGTCATTTTATCGGAACAGGAAAGACAGCAGCAACAGTTCCCTTTCCTTTCCCAAGATCCGTTTCGCGAGCGTCGGACAGAAAGTCTACGAGAATCCACGGGCAAAAAGCCGGGCGGTCAAGTGGGTCATCAGGGGGAAACGCTGGAAATGCATGCGGAAGCGACATCCGTAGTACGTCACGAACTGGGCTACTGTACGCATTGCGGCAAAGACCTGTCGGAAACTGCGCTGGAATTTGCAGGCAAACGCCAAGTGATAGACCTCCCTCCGATAGAGCCGGAAATAATCGAACATCAAATATACCGGAAACAATGCACTTGCGGTCACGTTACGTAAGGCGACTATCTGGCTGAAGCTCGTTCAAGCATATGTTGCGGAGCAGGGGGTACAGGCGTCGACAGTGTATCTTCATGCCCGTCAGTATATCCCTTTTGAGCGCATGGAAGAGTTATACCGTGATCTGTTCGGTCGATCTGTCGGTAAGCAGCGGCAGCTTAGTTAGCTTGATTGGAAAATTTTCAGAAAAGGCATCCGGTGTTTATACCGCTATCCGTGAACGGGTACTTCATTCTCCAGTCATTGGAGCCGATGAAACTGGTACGTGCATCAAAGGAAAAAACGTCTGGTCGCGGGTCTTCCAAACGCCGGATGCAACGTTTATTCATACAGACAGTTCCCGCGAGAAAGCGGTCATTGAAGCCCTTTTCCCCGGCGGATTTCCCCGTACCGCTCTCGTGCACGATTACTAGAGACCCTATTTCGGAATCAATGCAGCAGGACACCAAATCTGTACTGCCCATTTACTGAGGGAATTGAAATATTTGAATAAACTTTATCCGCAACAGGAATGGACAGGGAATTTCACAGCCCTGCTTCACCGTGCATTGGAACTAAAAAAAACACTGCTTCCCTGCGATTATCTGCAACCCGTGGAAGAGAGGACTGCTATTGAACGCCAACTCGAAATATTGCTTGCATAGGCAATTGGCTCTGAATATGAAAAGTTGACGGTTTTCCGTGAACGGATGGTGCAATACCAAAAATATCTCCTTCTGTTTTTATACGACTGAAAATACCGCCGGACAATAATGCTTCCGAAAGGGCGGTGAGAACTTTTAAAGTCAAACAGAAGGTCTCTGGGCTGTTTCGATCTACGGAAGGTGCAAATGCTTTTGCCGTTATTCGTTCAGTTATTGACACCACGATCAAGAATGCACAAAATGTTTTGAAGGCTCTCTCGCTTATTGCTTTGCTGCCTGTGGCTGAATGTTACCTTTCTTTTTGTTTTTTTTGTTTATACTCCTGTTTTTTGCAAATTTATTCTTTTTTTACATATCGCAAATATAAGGAGTTTGTTATAACCTGAATTCGGGATAAGAAAAGCCAAAAAAGAGGGATAAGTATCAAATATTTTTGTTATTTTTGAATGTGAATATCAACTGAATGACAAAATAATATGAGCATGCTTATCCCTGACA
>JAIRZR010000367.1 GCA_031267155.1 Prevotellaceae bacterium
ATGAATACGCTTTTGTTTCATTCGACTATTCGTTCCCGCCGTGTAAAAAGAAGGCAAAAGAATATGATTGCGAAGTCGGAAAAATCTCATTGAAGGAAAAGCTCATCACTTTTAACAGAGCAAAAAACAGCATGAACAGATTGCCCTTGACGTGAAGGACATGAAAATCCGTTCGGAAGTTTTTGTCTTCCCCGAAAATACCATAGTTTACGACAGCTTATACATAGCTGTTTTCGTCCCAGCCCAATTTAATCAGTTCGATTTTGGACGGATCCGAGGTTCCCAGATGATAGCGGGTATCAGCTGCGGCGATATGTTTTGCCGGCGGATTCAGCGGACGGTCTTCCTTGAAATATTCCCGACGTTTGGCTTCGATGATTCGCAAGCCTGTGGAATCGACGGCAACGGGGTCAAAACCGGCAAGCAGTCCGTTATATTTCCACGAATATTCTTCCGAGAATTTACTCGGCGCCACATGATGGAACTGTGGAGTAAACATCACCAGAATATGCAGACGAGTTTTTCCCTTCACCATCGGCAATTCCTGCAAACTGCCGAGTACGGAACAGGAATCCTCGTGATAGTCCGATGGCTTTTCGGCAAACATAATGTAGTTTTTAAGCAGCGTTCCAACGCCCGACCATGCATGCGTACGCATGGGACGGGTATTAATCAGCGCTGTTGCATCCCGGAATACCGGATTCTGCTTGACGCCGCGGTCGTCCACGCTTACCCTGTCTTCCGGCACCCCGACAGTCAGGACGCGGGCTTTCAGCGTCTCGTTCACTTCGGGCGGAGTAGGCAGCCCGTTCCACTGATTGGTCTTTATGCCGACCGTATCGGAAGGTTTGATAATGGACGCCCATGCTTCGGCAGGCGTTTTGTAGCCGGTCAGCCTGCATACGGCTTCATCAATCATTTGTTCACAGACAGCGGCATCCGGAGTATCGCCGCCGGCATACAACTGTTGATTTCGGATCAGTACAACTCTACTGCTTGCACTTCCATCTATTGCCCACGTGCAGACGGGGCGGTTCAGGAGTATTGCTCCCCCGGCAGCCATAATGGCTGTCTTTTTCAATAATTCACGACGTGTTACTGTTTTCATTTTCGTTATATTTAATTTATTATTAATTATCAATTTTTAACCGTTAACCGGTACAGTTCTTCTACCTGTCCGGAACTGTTTCCGTTAAAGATGGCATACAGGAGTTTTTCCTGCGTCCATGTCATAAAAAACGTTCCGTCTTCCAGTTGCAGTTTGGAACGGGCATCGGTTGATTCGGGTGCAAATTTATCCTTCAACTGCTTACATGCCGCTTTTGCCGTATCCGCATCGGAATATTCAACTGCAAGAAGATAGCATCGCGCGTCGGCGTCTCCGTATTTTGCCAGAACAGCATCGGTTTCACTGCTGATGTTGATTATGTTGTAATCGGCGATAAACAGATAGGCATTAATCCAGATGTAGTGATGAAAATACAGGTAGCCGCCCGGAACCAGATTCTTTTGCGGCAACACATTCACAATGGCAGGTTTGTCGCCTGTCTTTGGAATAGCCCTGTCCACAAGCGAAGCGAGATGATGAATGGCTTTCACGCTTTCGGGCATAATTTTCTGCGATGTGATGATAACGTAGTACCTGTCTTTCCAGAACAGTACGAAATCGTCGAAACTCTGGGAGCCTTGACCATATTCGATTTCTTCCCTGTCGCGGCTTTGAGTATATACGCCAAATGCATTGGCAGACGAAGTCATTTCGTAAATCTCGACCGTAATCTGCGGCAATCCTTCGCCGCTGTACTTGCAGCCCGTCATACCGGTCAGTCCGTAAGACAGATACAGTTCCGCCCCGCCATTAATATAATCGTAGAGGGCTTCACCTTCATAATCCAGCCATTCGGAAACTTTATAGCCATCAAACTGTTCCGGCAGGTGTTTCATGACCTCAACCTTCTGTGAATAAACCATTCCAGACAAACAAATTGAACACACAACAAAAACATATCTCCATATACAACACATCGAACTTTCATTATTATTAGACCGCAAAGGTACAACTTTAATTTAAATTGAAAATTAAAAAAAGGCTGTTTGTTCCAAACAACCTTTTTCTCAAATCAATTATTAAATTATTATTAATTATTATGCTACCTCACTATTTCTTTTTGTTTCTTTTATTTCCAAGTATTTTGGTTTCTCCGCCCAGGCTGCTCATGGCACATCGGAAACCTATATCCCATTGAGCTTTATCCTGATCAAGGAATCTTCGTGTTGCAGGGCGTAACCAATACGGGCGGTCTAAAAATCCTCCTCCCTTATAAACTCTTGACTTGTCGGTTATCAGGGTCGCCATGTTATTCTGCTGTTCTCCGGTTCCCTGGAAATATACCCTGTTCGAATTGGCAACCGTATCCGGTTTTTCCTGTTCTCCGGCTTCGCCGTAAAATATGGAAGAACCTATGTCGCCATCTTTATAGTTTCTGTTGTCTCCGACACGATAATTGTACCTGTTGACAAATCCGACAGTATCGTATCTCATTCTTCCCAAAGAATCCTTTGGCAGGATTTGTCCTTCGTCATCTCTTGACAAATCCATGAAAACATTACCTCTGAACGGATTAAACTCCTCAACATCATTAAATGACATTGGACGGTATATATCTGCAACCCATTCGTTAACATTTCCAATCATATCATACAGACCGAAATCATTAGGCGGATATGAACGTACCGCTTCGGGAATGGCAGCTCCGTCATTTTGTCTTCCACCGGCAACGCCGGCAAGGTCACCGCGTCCTCTCTGGAAGTTAGCCATCATCATGCCTCTTCTTTTCTTGCTCGGATCCCTTACATTCGCTCCATTCCAGCCATATACCCGTCTTTCGACAGTTCTTTCGTCCGTAGTAACGCCAATCTCGGCTCTTGCCGCATATTCAAATTCCGCTTCGGTAGGGAGGCGGTATTTCGGGAACAGGATGCCGTCTTCATATTTAATCGGACGAGCATCTCCCGTAACGATATTTTTCGGTTGCCTCCTTTCGTTCATTTCAGCCTCATACTGACCGGCAATAAATGCATCGCTGTCAAAATTGTTCTCATTGAGCTGGTCGGCAATATTCGATTTTATTATTCCGCGTTTAATAAGTTCCGCTTCGTTTACTCTATTTGTACGCCACAGGCAGTATTCGTTTGCCTGCAGCCAGGTTACGCCCACGACCGGATAATCGTTATACGATGGATAACGAAAATATGTCTGTACATAAGGCTCATTGTAAGCCAAAGGTCTGCGCCAAACCAGAGTATCGGGCAATGCGTTTTTCACTACATTAGGAAAACCTGTCAGCACGCTTGACAGCCAGAAAATGTAATCCCTGTAATGCTGGTTTGTTACTTCTGTTTCATCCATGTAATACGAATCCACAGTTGCTCTTCTGGAAAGATTATCCCATTCATTACCAATGTCATCTGCTATTTGGCCCATGATAAAGGCACCTCCATTAATGAATATCAATCCCGGAGCAATTTTCTCTTTATTGGGTTTAACACGCTCCACACCGCCATATTTGGCGTCATTATACTTCCAGCCTGTCTTTTCCGACACTTCCTTTTTCCAAAAACATCCGGATAAAACAGCGGATAAACAAATACATACCACGAATTTAGACCTCATATTATCTATGTTTTATTATATCAATTACGATGCAAAAGTAATAAGAAATTTTTATTCACTAATTTTGTAAACCAAATTTCACTCAATAATATCTTATTTAACATTATTTAACCGTTTTAAAACAATAAATTCTAAAAAAATGTCATAATCCCATAAAATATCAGACCGCAAAGGTAGTAATATTTTTCAAACAGAAAGTAAAATTGATTCTATAACGTTCTATAATGAATCGTGGAAATCTTAATTTTTTGAATGGGTATGGTAAATTTCTATAGAGTACGAAATAAATTTCTCAATTCAGTCTCTTTTTGTTCTTTTGCAAGGCTTGGGGTTCTCTGTTTTTTAGCGCGACGCAGTCCGGAGACGTCCGAAGACTGCGCTGAGTATGACAAACACAAGGTGGGCACAAGCTGAAAGCTTGAACGGAAAATCCTGTCCACTTGTTATTCAACTTTTCAGCTTGTGGACATCTTCGTCGCATTCGCCGTATTCGCCGTGTCCCCCAATCGCTTCGCTTCATTGGGGGTTATTCACATTCAATCCTTCGGATTGTGTCAACGCATATGCTGTGTCCATAAGCCGGAAAGCCTTCAGGCTGTGGATAATGATACTTTAAAACGAAGTTTGACGAAATCAAATGACTGGATTTTGCGACAGTAACATTTTGCGATATGATTTTTCATCCCTATACAATTTCTCCCGGATTATTACGTCCAAAGACTTGTTATAAACATAGGTACCTTTTCTTCGCCGATTTCGAATCCGCAGTGTTTATAAAATTCGGTTTCCCTGTCGTAGGCAACCA
>JAIRZR010000408.1 GCA_031267155.1 Prevotellaceae bacterium
CGCTTCTGTAAAAAAAACTAATCCTAAAAGTAATATACCTGTCTTTAAACCGTTTATCATAAAACCTGTCATTATTTTGACAGCGCAAAAGTAAAGCCGGACTGTTACCGAACAGCAACAAAATGTTTACAATATTAATAAATCGGATTAGGACATTCGTTTGGCTGCAGTCCTCCAGACCAGTGTCATCAGATTAATTTATACATCTGGGGGCAAATCCCTCGCCTTCAGGCGATGACTTTAGTTTTAAAAAGCTTTGGAAGGTATAGGGCGCTTCAAAAGGATCGGTGTCCGTCATTGCGAGGGCGCAGCCCGAAGCAATTGTTTCGGGCCATGCTCTCGCAGTAAAGCAATCCAGAAAAGCCTCTTAATGTGCTGCTTACGAAAAGCGGCATTATAAGCGAAGCGAAGATGCTTTTACCCATACGATCGGTAGAATTGAACAGTCCGACATTTTGGAATACACCACAGGAAAAAAAATTGTGCGCGAAATAAAAAAATAATGTACTTTTGCAACCGGAAATGATTTTACAAATTTAGAACGACATCTATATGATAAGACATTATTTTATTCTTGCCCTCCGCGGGCTGAAAAAGTACAAAGTACAGAACCTCTCCTGCATACTGGGACTGGCAATCGGTTTTTTCGCCTTTATCTTCGGGACATACTGGTGGTATTGGGAGAACCATTTCGACACGTTTCATCCGGAGGCAGACCGGACGTATGCCATAACCACCACCGGCATCGGGCAACTGGCAGACGGCTCCTATTCGGAACTGAATCAGGTGCACAAAGATGATATAGCGGCTTTTCTGCAATCCCTGCCGGAGATAGAAAACTATTCTCTTTGCGGGATGTCCGGTCTTGAATATAAAGACGGGGAAAGGGTGGAACGCATCATGGGACTTAACGTTGATACGGCGTTTTTATCCCTGTTTTCTTCCGGATTCCTCGACGGCGGATACAGGGGACTCCCTTTCGATAACAGTTTCGTCCTGCTGACCGAAAAAACCGCCCGGCGATTCTTCGGAAAAATCGATTGCACCGGCGAAATATTCCCGCTGGCAAAAGGCTCGCTGAAAATAGCCGGAGTGATAAGGGATTATCCTTCCAATACCGATTTCCGGATAGATTTTCTGCTATTAAGCAGTTCTATACAATCTCTATATAATAGTGTAGACCGTACCTCTTTTTATGTGCGGCTTCACAGGAAGTCAGACCCGAAGGCGGTCAGCGAGAAGGTGAACGCTCATCGCAGTCAGGCAAAAGGCAGGTTTTATCGGGATGAGCAGGTGAAGAACTGGTCGTTTCGTCTGCGCAGTCTCCCGGAGGTGCATATTGCGTGTCATTTCGAATTGCGGGGGCGTTTCCTCAATATCAGGCTGCTGGGTTTCGCCGGGCTGCTGGCGCTGCTATGTTCGCTGATGAATGCGCTGGTGCTGTTTCTCGCCCGGCAACAGCGAAAGCAGGCTAAGAATAAAACGTTCCGCAGTCTGGGAGCATCCGGCTACTATCTGTTCTGGAAAAGCTTTATGGACTTGCTCCTTCCGGTGATATTGGCAGCAGCGGTGGCGGCAGTTCTCATTTTTATGCTGTTCCCCTATTATCAAAATTATACCCAACTGGAGGGTGTCGGATGGTATGTCAACTATTCCAATAAAATCACGTTCGAAGCGCTGTCCGGCTATTCGCTCAAATGGCTGGGACTGATTCTGGCGCTCTTCCTTCTTGCCGCCTCCCTGCTTGTCGTCCGGATGATACGGCAAACGGGATTCCGTTCGCTTGTGCTTCTGCGTAACACGCTTATCGTTGCCCAGATTTTCATCGGGAGCTTTTTCTTTTTCGTCTCCCTTTCGCTCTATAAACAGGTGTCGTTTACGCAGAAGAAAGACAAGGGTATCAGGGTGGACAACATCGTGCAGGCAGACGTGGGATTCGAGTCTGGAGTGGATGTATTTGCGCTGGGCGGAGAATTGCTGCGAAGCCCGCATGTCGAGGCGGTTACATATACGGTCAGACCGGTTTTGACCGATCATGGAGATTATTACGCATACATGCAGACAAACCTTGCGCCTGCAGATCATCCGGAGAACGCAGTGTCTTCGCTTGAACTGTTCGACGTCGAGCCGAACTTTTTCGACTTTTTCGGAGTCCGGCTGAAGGAGGGCAAGCTTCCGGAGGAGCGAAACGAACTGATCATCAACAGCACGTTGAAACAGCTTCTGCCGGAGACGTTTTCGCTCGAAAAGCCCGTCAAGACCGCCGGGAAAGAGATGCGGATATGCGGCGTGATTCAGGACTATCATTACTCCAGCATGCAGTATCCCGTTAAGGGAGTGGTTTTCCGTTTGCGACCGGAAAACTTCGATTTATACGAGCCTTATCAGTATGTGTATGCAAAACTGCATCCTAAAAATCACGCGAAAGGAATGGAACACGTCAATGCGGTACTTGACAGGACGGCAATCGGCAAGGAGGTAACGCTTGAGAAACGCCTTCTTTCACTGACGGATATTCAAGACCGGTTCGACATTCCGGAAATAGCGCTTTTCCGGATATTCGGTTTACTGTCGGTATTGTGTATCACGGTGGTTTCCATCGGGATTTATTCCCTCGTCTCGCTGACTGTCGAGCAGCGGAGAAAGGAAATCGCCATCCGCAAAATAAACGGGGCTGAAATCCGTGATATCCTGGCGCTGTTTCTCCGGAATTACATCCTGCTGGTGATTGCGGGCAACCTGTTTGCGCTTCCGGTGGCATACGCTTTCATGAAACGCTGGCTGGAGTACTACGCCTACCGGACTTCGCTGAGCGGATGGCTGTTTGCGCTCGTATTCGTGGCTACCTGCCTGATTGTCCTGCTGTCCATCTTTGAAAGGGTCAGAAGAGCCGCCGGAGAAAACCCGGCGGAAGTCGTGAAATCGGAGTAGAGAAGTTAAGACCTAAGAGTGCTGACGCGCCAGCGCTTTTAGTCTTTAACTTTTTAATTCTTAAAGTCTCACATTACAATTTATGGAGGATAATTTTAAACTTTTGCATCAAATTTTTGATAGCCCACCTGAAGGGTGTATTGATATGAAAATATATTCGACGTGTATATGGACATACATTCGACGCATGTATGGACATACATTCGACGCGTGTATAGACAGACATACATTCGACTCTTGTCCCTGTACGAATGATGCTGCCCTTTCGAAGTTTCTTACATCTTCCGAAAATAACTTCATCAACTTTTCAAAATAAAGGAGAAAAACATTTCTAATGAACAAAATAATCCACCGTATTCAATTGTAATATATAGCTAATCCGTCTCATTCCGTTTCAACAGGGGTTGGTAATTATATATGAAAATCTGTGTTCATTGTTCATTGTTATATAATTGTTATATAGTGCACGGGGCAGTTTTGTGCATTGCGGACAAACTCCGTAAGGAGTTTAAGATGGATAACCCCGAACAAGCCGCAGGCGCAGTTCGGGGTAAAGCTCCTCTCCGTCACAACTCCGTAA
>JAIRZR010000451.1 GCA_031267155.1 Prevotellaceae bacterium
TGGATTACAAGTCCTTTCATTTTTTTTGATATTATCCGAACTAAAATATTTACCTTTGCCCATCAAAAAAATAGTAGAATATGCAGGAAGTCAATTACGAAACAGCTAAAGAGCTCGGCATTTTGCCGGAAGAACTTGATTCGATAAAAGAAATCATGGGGCGGACGCCCAATTTCACGGAGTTGAACATATATTCCGCAATGTGGTCGGAACATGCGTCATACAAAAATTCCATCAAATGGATAAAAACGCTGCCACGCAGGGGCGATCATCTGCTGGCGGAAGCGGGCAGCGAGAATGCCGGTCTGGTCGATCTTGGCGACGGTCTGGCATGCGCCTTCAAGATCGAATCGCACAATCATCCCTGTGCCGTAGAGCCTTATCAGGGGGCGGCGACGGGCGTCGGGGGAATAAACCGCGATATATTCACCATGGGGGCGAGACCCATTGCCCAGCTCAATTCCCTGCGTTTCGGGATGCCCGATGAAGAGCACAACAGGCGGCTTATGCGCGGCGTAGTCAAGGGGATAGGCGATTACGGCAACTGCTTTGGCGTTCCCGTTGTCGGGGGCGAAGTCGCATTCGACGACTGCTACAGAATCAATCCCCTGGTAAACGCAATGTCGGTGGGACTGGTCGAAATCGGCAACACGATATCGGCAACGGCGGGCGGAACAGGCAATCCCGTATATATCATCGGCTCGCTGACCGGAAAGGACGGCATCCACGGGACAACATTCGCCTCGGCTGACATCACCGAAGATTCTGCCGACGACATTCCTTCGATTCAGGTTGGAGACCCGTTTATGGAAAAACTCCTGCTGGAAGCATCCCTTGAGCTGCGCGACAGCGGAGCCTTGATCGGTATGCAGGACATGGGAGCTGCCGGAATCATCTGCTCGACCTCCGAAATGTCGGAACGGGGCGGATGCGGAATGAAAATAGACCTCGATAAAGTCCCCCTTCGCCAGAAAAACATGGAAGCATGGGAGATACTGCTCTCCGAATCGCAGGAACGGATGCTGGCTGTCGTGAAAAAGGGAAAGGAAAAGACCGTCGAAGCCATTTTCGAGAAATGGGATCTGGAATGCGCCATAATCGGCGAAATCATTGAGGACGACAGGCTTCTGTTTTACTATAAAAACGAGCTTGTTGCCGAAGTTCCAGCCTCGTCGCTGGCTCTGGGCGGGGGCGCACCGCAGTATGACAGGGAATATGCCGAACCTGCAAGCATTAAGGAGTATGCCAGATTCAGCATAAAGGACGTTCCCGAGCCGTCCAGTCTCAGGGAGATCGCGTTTTTCCTTGCCGGACATCCGAACATCGCTTCAAAGAAATGGGTGTACGAACAGTATGATTCCATGGTTCGCACCGTCAACATGAGCACAAACGTCCTGTCCGACGCGGCGGTCATTTCGATCAAAGGCTCGAAGAAGGCGCTTGCACTGACGGTTGACTGCAATTCGCGCTATGTCAAGGCGAATCCCAAAGTCGGCGCCATGATTGCCGTTTCGGAAGCGGCGCGCAACGTTGTCTGTTCGGGCGGCGAACCCTGCGCCATTACCAACTGCCTCAACTTTGGAAATCCGTATAACCCCGAAATATACTGGCAGTTTGTCGAGACGGTCAAAGGCATGGGCGAAGCCTGCATCAAGTTCGGCGCTCCCGTTACCGGAGGGAATGTCAGTTTCTATAACCAGTCGGAAATAGCCGGAAAAACCGAAGCCGTTTTCCCCACTCCAACCATAGGAATGCTTGGTATCCTGAAGGATAAGAAATATCAGACCAGCCTGTCGTTCCGCAACAAGGGCGACATGATCTACCTCGTCGGACGCTCGTATAACGACATCTCTTCGTCCGAATATCTGTACAGTTATCTCAAAATAAGGAAATCGCCCGCGCCACACTTCGACCTGGACGAGGAATACAGGATGCAGGAACTGATAAAAGCCCTGATCAGGGCAAACCTGATTCACAGCGCGCACGACGTTTCCGACGGCGGACTGTTTGTTGCCCTGCTTGAATCGTCCATGCCCGAAAATTTCGGATTCGACATCACTTCCGACGCCGAAATAAGGACGGACGCCTTCCTGTTCGGCGAATCCCAGAGCAGGGTTGTCGTGTCCGTATCGGCTTCACGGGAAGCGGCTTTCATCGATTTTGCAAGCCAGTACGATGTGCCCGTTTCGACACTGGGACACGTGACCAAGTCGGAAATCAGGGTGGATGATACGGCTTTCGGGTTTATCGGCGATTTCAGGAAACTTTATGATACATCCCTCGAAAATATAATCAGGGGATAAGTAATTAATAATATTTATAATAATAAATGAAAATATCTTTAAGAAGCTCGACGGTAACGGAAGGGCGAAGGATGGCTGGAGCAAGAGCGCTGATGAAAGCCAACGGAATGAGCAGAGAGCAAATCGGAAAGCCTGTTATCGCGATAGTCAATTCGTTTACCCAGTTTGTTCCCGGGCATGTTCACCTTCACGAAATAGGTCAGGAAATTAAAAAGATAATAGAATCGGCAGGCTGTTTCGCCGCCGAATTTAATACGATTGCCATCGACGACGGCATCGCGATGGGACACGACGGGATGCTGTACTCGCTCCCCTCGAGAGACCTGATTGCCGACAGCGTCGAGTATATGGTCAACGCCCACAGAGCCGACGCAATGATTTGCATAAGCAACTGCGACAAAATAACTCCGGGAATGCTTATGGCTGCCATGCGGCTGAATATCCCCGCCGTTTTCGTGTCGGGAGGTCCGATGGAAGCCGGAAATCTCGACGGCAAACACCTTGATCTGATTGACGCAATGGTGCAGGCGGCGGATTCGTTTGTCTCCGACGAGGAAATCGGCAGGGTTGAACAGTCGGCATGTCCAACGTGCGGTTCATGTTCGGGAATGTTCACGGCTAACTCGATGAACTGCCTGAACGAAGCCATAGGACTGGCTTTGCCCGGAAACGGGACAATCGTGGCAACTCACAGAAACAGGAAAAAGCTGTTCGAGGATGCCGCAAAGCTGATCGTCCTCAATGCTACCCGCTACTATTCGAAGGGCGACCTTTCCGTTTTGCCGAAAAGCATTGCGAGCCGCGAGGCTTTTCTGAATGCCATGACTCTGGACATCGCCATGGGCGGCTCGACAAACACAGTCCTGCATCTCCTGGCTATAGCGCAGGAAGCCGGCGTCGATTTCACAATGGACGATATTGACGCCCTGTCGAAAAAAACTCCGTGCCTGTGTAAGGTCGCCCCGAATACCGGCAAATATTATGTTCAGGATGTTAACCGCGCCGGGGGCATAATTTCAATCATGGCGGAACTGGCTAAAGGCGGTCTGGTGGACATCTCCGCCAGGCGTGTCGACGGGCTGAGCCTGAAGGAAGCCATCGCCCTGTACGGAATCAGGGAAGAAACGGCAAAGCAGGAGTATATTAAAAGGTATAAATCGTCTCCCGGAGGGAAATTCAATCTCGTGCTTGGCTCGCAGTTTTCCTATTTCGAGAGTTTCGATACCGACAGGACGGCAGGCTGCATACGCGACCTGGAAAATGCTTACAGCAGGGACGGCGGACTGGCTGTGCTCAGGGGAAACATCGCGCAGGACGGCTGTGTTGTCAAAACTGCCGGGGTGGACGAAAGTATCCTGAAGTTCAGGGGAATGGCAAAGGTGTTCGATTCCCAGGATTCAGCCTGCGAGGGCATACTATCGGGAAAAGTTGTCGAAGGCGACGTTGTTGTGATTGCATACGAGGGTCCGAAAGGCGGTCCGGGCATGCAGGAAATGCTGTATCCCACATCATACATCAAATCAAAGCATCTGGGAAAGGAATGCGCCCTGATAACCGACGGACGCTTTTCCGGAGGCACCTCGGGACTGTCGATCGGACACATATCCCCCGAAGCCGCCGCCGGAGGCAATATTGCGCTCCTGCGCAACGGCGATACTGTCGATATCGACATCCCGGCACGAACAATCAACGTACTCCTGTCCGACGAAGAACTTAATCGGCGCCGCGCGGAAGAGGAAAGCAGGGGAAAAGATGCGTTTACTCCGCCTTTCAGACAGAGGAAAATATCGAAGTCGCTGAAAGCGTACGCCAATATGGTAAGCTCCGCGGACAGGGGCGCGGTAAGGATAGTTTAAACAGGGCAGGATTTAATTTATAATATATAATTCAAATGACATCAAAAGAACGTATTCAAGCCATATTGAACCGTCAGCCGGCGGATCGTCTGCCTGTAGATCTCTGGTGCACGCCGGAAGTGCTGGACACTCTGCGGGCGCACCTCGCCCTGCAGGACGAATTTGCCGTTTACGATGCGCTGGGAGTGGACAAGATCGTGTGGATTTTTCCCGGCTACGGCGGCCGTTATTTCGATCCCAATGACAGCGGCGAAATCACCATGTGGGGAGTTCCCACGAGGATGGTCAAAGCCGGGCTGGCTACTTATCAGGAATATATCAATCCGCCGATAGCTGCCCTCGAAACGCCCGCCCAGCTGGCAGCATACTCTTCGTGGCCTGATCCCGAGCTGTTCGATTACGCCGGAGCCAAAGCGCTGGCAGACGAAGCACGGTCGTGGAATTTTGCGACCATAGGTCCGTGGATTTCCCATTTCGAAATCTACTGCCAGATGCGCGGACTTGAAAACGCCATGATTGACACCATTGCCTGTCCCGAATTTCTGGATGCCGCCCTCGACCGCATCGACGCGATTCAAACCGTGATGCTCGAACGGATGCTTTCGGAACTGGGCGACCGGCTGGATCTTGTCTTCATCAGCGACGACATGGGGATGCAGGAAAACCTGCTGATCTCGCTCGAGTCGTGGGAGACATTTTTCAAGCCACGGCTGAAACGCTGGTGCGACCTGATTCACCGGTATGGCAAAAAGGTGCTCTACCACACCGACGGCGCTTCGTTCCCCATCATCCCCGGACTGATCGAGTGCGGCGTGGATGTACTCAATCCCATCCAGCACGTGTGTCCGGGCATGGACATGGCTCGACTGAAACAGCTTTTCGGAAAAGACCTGATCTTTCACGGCGGCGTCGAAAACCAGCAGGTAATGCCTCGCGGTACGGCACAGGATGTTGTCAACGAAACGCGAAACTGCCTGGAAACGCTCGGCAGCGACGGCGCAGGATATATCTGCTGCTCGTGCCACAACGTCCAGGCTGGTACGCCGGTGGAAAATATTCTCGCCATGGTGGATACAGTGAAAAATTACGCTTCGCCCATTCCTGCCGGAAACTTTTAAGCCCACTGGATTTCGAAGCCGGATTGCCTGCACAGGAAAGCAAAATTCACCGCACAGCGGATTCGCGAACGAATGGAACGCAAGACCCGGATACGGACGAATGACGGTTTTTAATCAAAATATGGAATTACAAACAGAAAGGACGATATTGCGTCACTGGCAGGAAACCGACGCGGAGGCTTTCTATAATATTGCATCTAATCCGAAAGTTGGATTAAAGGCCGGATGAGAACCGCATACAAATGTAGAATACAGCAGGGAAATTCGTAATATATTTTCTTCTGAAAAAGAATTTTATGCGGTTGTGTTAAAGGAAACAAACGAGACGGTTGGTTGTGCCGGATTTCTTCTGGGCGAGACTAAACATTCTAAAACAATGGATGATAATGATGGCGAAGCCGGTTATTGGATTGACGAATCATATTGGGGACAGGGACTTATTCCCGAAGTAATGCGTGAACTTATCAGACACGGATTTGAAGATTTGGGATTGGATGCAATATGGGTGGGGCATTACAATGACAACTTACGCTCAAAACGTGTTGCCGATAAATTGGGATTTATTTATCAACATACCAAAGAAGAAAATGAAAAAGACAATCCGCTCCATTTGACGCAAGGTATTCATTTTTATCATTTTTATCGTATAACTAAACAGGAATGAACAAAAACCGGAGTTGCTTGCGACTACATAGGATCGCAGGTCTTAAATTTGGATAAGCCCGTGCAAGCGAAGCGCAGTTCGGGGTTGAGGAAGCTTCTCCCCTCCTCCTCAACCCCGCCAGTGGATTGAGGGTGTCCAAAAAGGGTCAAGAATATTTTTGGACATGACTGTTATGGCTGCGGGATGACACGAGCAGTCATCTCAGCAATACAATTTGATTTTAATTCCGCCTGCATTTATAATAAGTTAGTTGTAATTGTCTTACCTCTGCTTATGTACATTTGGATAAAAACATTGATAAAACTGATTCTATAATTGAAACAGTTAATTTTAAAGCAAATGAGACGCATAATTTTATTGTGTGTATTTAGGTTCCGGTCGTCCTATCCGCCCCATATTTAGGGCAACCGCAAAGGTGGGGTGTTAAAAATCCGGGTATTGTTATAAAAATATTCGTTCAAAATTTCTTGAGGCGTGATAGCCCTTCTGGCCGCAAGGTTCGCCCCTACACTGGACACAGACACATTGATGCTGTGATATTGTTGGTATTGCTGGCGACGGCAATCATTCCAACGATTGGTGTAGGGGCAACCCTTGCGGTTGCCCTAAATCCGGTCGAATTGTAAACAGCTCTGAAAGAGCGTAATCATTAGCACAGCCCTGTGTAGGAAATATGTCATCCGGCAACAAGCCCCAACGGGGCGTAATCCAGTTTGTTTCACTTGATTACGCCCAACTTCGTTTCAGGGCTTGATGATATTGCGTTTACTATTCGCAGGGTGCTGCTGGCGCTGCCCTGCGCTATTGATTACGCTCTTTCATAGCTTGTTACATTTTTAGTTCTTAACTCTATTCGCCTACCCCCAATTGCTTCACAGATAATACTGTTTAATAAAAATACATCTATACTTGCCTCTTATCTTATTGATTACCAACCTTATCTCAATTCAGTTTTAACCCAATTTAACATATCGAAGGTGCAACTGGTTCCAGAAGGTATCCTGCGAGCGACTGAATCTGTGCTATTACCCCATCCACTTTTCTATCCCTGTTAGCCTTATCAGGTTTACAGTTTCCGAACATATCATACTTCAACTGTACATTGCGGTAGCAGAAAAGTGTAACAGGGTTATTCATCATAACTACACTTCCCTGTAATATAAGTCTTTCGAGTTCTTTTGTCGGCTTGTTAAATGAACCTACAGATTGAGAGTAGGGAACAAACTCGATTCCTTCCTGAGTCCCGCTGATGGCGAACTGTGTAGCATTGTAAGTATCATAATACACAGCTTTAATTTGATATGGGTAATTAAGAATATCGTTCAGAATATAATTATAGTCTGTAACGTTTCCTGGGGTCAAACACAAATAACCTTCCCTGTACCACTCTACAAATTTCTGTTTATTATATTCGCCCTGCATTTTAAACTGTTCGGGGAGATAATAGTGAGTATCCATATAGAAAATATCATTGTATTTAATCATAAAATTCACAGCTGTGAGGTCGGAAACGGACGATAAATCGACTCCCACGTAGGAAACGATTTCTCCAGCATCAAACTGGGGAAATTCCTTCATGGATTGAATAATATATTTATCATCAATCCAGCTGTCTGGGGCATTAACCCACATATCCAAATTTTTAGTCAGCACGTTTGTTTGATCATTGCGGGAGTTCTGGGCATTTTTAATCTGATCCTGTAGCCACTCTTTTCTTACTGTAATTCCAAGGTTGGGATTGCTTTTAATCCATACTTCAGGGTTTGTATAATCATCCTCTGGATCAAGTTCAAATATCATTGAGAATGTATTATTGTCTTCTGCAAGACCGTTCAGTACATCTACACAGTCATTATGCATCTGATAAGAGGGGACACTCAAATCGAAGCCCGCAGTCGTAATAATCATTAAATGAGGATTTTCTCTCATCCCCATCCCGCTGCTTAATACATTATATACATCACTGCTGGTAGCTGCGTGAAACTCATCAATACAGCTGTAGTATGGGTTGAATCCATCCAGTCCCTTCGAGTGTGTTGCGATGGTGTGGAGGATTGATTTGGTGGGTTTATATTCAATATCTCTGCCACGATGTACTTTATGGTATTTATACTCTGAATCAAGCTGAAGCCAACCGATATTATGAAGTTTCCCTGGGACAGTATTGCTTCGCCGACTTCTGCTAGAAAAACCGTTTCTGTCGACAGGTCGAAAAGGGATGAGCTGATGAGGAAAATGAAGGAAAT
>JAIRZR010000296.1 GCA_031267155.1 Prevotellaceae bacterium
GATGCTGTCATCACACAGGTAACCGATGTGAAGACTGCCAGCGTCAACGACCTGCTCACCCCGGGCCGGAACCTGAAAATCGCCGGATACAAAATCAAAATCGCCGGCAGCAATGCCGCCAACGGCATTTATTTTGTGAATCAGGCGACCTCCGAACGTATCAAAGTGGACATTTCGGACATCGTGACCAACAACCCTTCGGAGTTGATTGTCGTGATACCGGATCTGGCGGCAGGAACGTATCTGCTGGAAGTGACTACACAGTACACTCCCAGCACACTGCTTAAAGAGCCGCGCTCGACGACGTTCGACAAACCGCTTACGGTGGAATAACGCGCATGAAGGATCTTTGTTCGGGCGGGTAAATGTTTTTTATCCGCCCGGACAACAGGTCTCTCGAGGAGGGACGAGAACGTCTCTCGAGGGAGGGCGAGAGAGTCTCTCGAGGAAGGACGAGAACGTCTCTCGACGGGAGACGAGAAAGAAACTCGAAACAAATGATGGGATAAATAATTTTTAATAATCAAACAGCATAAAAAAGATGAATAAAAATTTGATTTATTTGACAATGAGCCTGCTTCTGACATTATGTACCGGATGCGAAACAAAAAAGGCCAGACAGGAAAAGGCCGACATGATAATTGCGCAGGCAAGAGCATATGCCGAACAGGCGGACTACCTGAAAGCTATCGAAACGTACGATCAAATTTATGAAATCGAACACAGCGACAGCTATGAACAGATCCGCATTGAAAAGGCGAAAATTTACATGACGCAAAGGCGTTATGGCGACGTCCTTAGTGAACTGAATATTTATGCCTCCGGTGGTATGGCTGAGCCGGAAATACTCATCCTGTGGGTGCAGGCCCGGATGGGTTCAGCCAATCCGGTTGAATGGAGGAACCCGGAAGGTAATGCATACAAAACAATCCGGACGGTAGAATATTACGTCAAACTCCATCCCGAAGATGCGGAAGTATTGCACTGGCTGGGCATACTTTACAGTCATGCTTCCGATTTTGATTATTCCGACAAGGCCGGTCACGCGATTGAGACATGCCGCAAAGCCATCGAGCTAAACCCGGATGATCCTGCGGGATATTATTTTCTGGCCATAGCCTGTTCAAAAGACTGGGACAAACGGCTCGACCGGGCGGAGGAAGCCTGTCTGAAAGCCATCCGGCTCAAACCGGATTATACGGACGCCTATACCCTGCTGGCGACTGTTTACTGGCGGCAAGCCCGCTCCCGCTATCATTATTATTCGAAGTTTACGGCAGGCGAAGATGGCAGCATAAACGTGGCAGCCCGACCCGGTTCCGCCGAAGAGCTAAAGAAACTGGCCATTGATATGCTATTGAAATCAATTAAAATCAAACCCGATGCCTGGGCATGGAATACGCTGGGGGAATACTTAAGCGACCGGCATACCGGCCTGGATCATCTTGCGCTCAACGCTTATGAACATGTCGCGAAATTAGACCCGCTATATCCGGGCATTCACACTTATCTGGGGCATGCCTACAGTAAAAAGAAGCGATGGGCCGATGCCGTCAAATCGTATGAAGAAGCATTGAAGATTAATCCTTTTGACGCGGGAGCCAGCACATACATCGTAGGAGCCCGTAAAGAACTTGATAAACAGACACCCCTATGAAATATACAGCTAAACCCCTCAGCATCATGCCTGCCTGTACAATCTTATTATCAGGTTATAATAGTGTAGGCAACCTTGTAGAGACGCGATGCATCGCGTCCCTACGAAAAGCGGAGGCAAAACCCGAAAAGCCTTTCAGAATGTAGGGAATAATTAATACATTAAATTTTATGGCAATAGTTTTACACACAATTAAAGCGAGATTATACAAGAACCTGCTTACGTCCGAAATCCTCGACGTAGTCGACACGAATGCCGTCATCACACAGGTAACCGATATGAAGACCGGCAACGTCAACAACCGGCTCACTCCCGGCCGTAACCTGAAAATCGCCGGATACAAAATCAAAATTGCCGGCGACAACGCGTCTAACGGCATTTACTTTGTGAATCAAGCGACTTTCGAACGTGTCTGGATAGATGATACGGATATTGTGGCCAACAACCCTTCAGAGTTGATTGTAGTAATACCGGCGCTGGCGGCAGGCACGTATCTGCTGGAAGTGACTACGCAGTACACTCCCGACACGCTGCTTAAAGAGTCGCGTGCAACGACGTTCGACAAAACGCTTACGGTGAAGTGACATGTATGGAGGGCCTTTGTTGGGATAAATAAAAAGTTTTTATCTGTCCGGACAACAGGTCTCTCGACGGCTGGATAAGAAAGAGAATCAAGTGAGTATGAATATTTTTATTTTTAAATAGAATGTAGACTTACAAATTAAATATCAATGCATCATGAACAAATTATTAATTATTACAGTTTTATCAATGATTTCGTTGTTTTCATGCGGATTGGTGGAAGGTACAATCGAATTGAACAAAGCATATACCGTTACACCGGATATTTTTAATTACCTGCATGATTATGAAAAATATCCGGAGGGCTGGTATATCATCAGCAATATCAATAAATTTGACCGCTTTGAAGACCAATATAACAGTAACGGGTACAATGACGGGGTAAAAAAGCGGATATTGATGTATCGAATCTCATTCTCAAGATTTTCCCGTTATAAGGGCGAATTACGGGTATCTACCGGTTATGAAGACTATACGGTTGAAGTTTATAAAGCGCTGGATGTCAAGATTGGTGATGTCATAACATTGCAGAATCACAGATATATAACATCAAAAACAGACCCCATTATCCTTGCAGCGCCGACCCGTGTTGAATATACGCCGCTTTCTTCGCCCAAAAATGAAAACTACATCTTTGATGACAAGTGGAATCCCGATTTTCAAACGACATTTGCAGGCGGAAAGGTTGTTGATTATCAAAAATATCGTGATGAAGGCATAAAAGGTTCGATTTGTTTGGTTCACAAGGTTCGTAAAGATGATGACCGTAAAGTTGAAGTAAGCTTCCTTAACGAGTATGAATTCGTGCAATCCACATACTTTCCTGTAGAACTGGTCAAAGATACGAATCTTAAAAAAGGTGACATCATTGAAATTCAGTGGAAAGGCAATGAGATGAGATTCAAAAAACTGCCCATGTACGCAACACAGCGTGTGACAGCAGATAAACAATAAATTAATCATAAAAAAATAACAGAATGAAGAATTTAATTTTAACGATCATGACGGCAGCACTTTGTTGCTGTACCGGAACAGGCGATGACAGCGAGTTTGTCAAAACAGACCTGATGGAAGAAGGTCTCAAGGGACCGGTCAAAGAGATGCGTACATCCAATCGTGCCTCGCAAACATGCTACAAATTTAATGAGGCAGGTTTCCTGACGGAAAAATTTGACCTCATAACGAAATCTCATGGGCGCGATGTAAGTGAAAGACCCAAGGACTCAAGGAAATATCATCCCAACGGCAAACTTGCCGAAAGGATCGAATATTCTGCATATCCAAATGATTATAAGCATTATACATATAATGAAAATGGCGATATCCTCTCTGACCTGACAGTTGTTAATAAGAAGGTTTCCTCTAAGAATGAATATCGGTATGAAGAAACAGGGAAATCAAGTTATAATATGTTTAAAAACAATGTGCTGTGCGAAGAAGTCAAGTATGACGGAAAACGTCGCCCTGTGAAAATTACAACATTTGATTCAGGCGTTAAAGTGAAATCTTCTACCACCGTATATAAATATGACGGCAAGGGTCGCATCAAAGAAAAATCGGCAACGTATTACAAGGATGATAAATACGTTTCTATTCAACTGTATGAATATACTCCCGACGGTAAAATCCTGAAACGGACAGAGAAGAAGAAGCGTCATCCGTCTCCCAAATTCGACGTGCAAACGTATGAATACAAATATACAGGTGACAACTTAGAAATCAAACATTCAGACTACAGACCAAGTGAAATGGGAGTGTCGGAACGTTCCAAAAAGCCTGTTGTTGAAACTACTGTTGTTAAATATGACAAATATGGCAACAGTTTGCAAGACTACTCATTTGAATACGACGAATATGGCAATTGGACGTCGCGTAAAAACTCTCACGGCATAACCGTCAGATATTTTGTGTATTACTCAGATAATAAAAGTGATGGAGTACAGGATGTCAATGATGGCACGGCTTCAGTATCTGAAAAATCCGGACAACAGGAAAGTACTTCTCGACAATCAGATAATCAGCAACCTGTATTGTCGGTCGAACAGTTAAGGGAAAAACTGATTCAATACGTTGCGGAAGGAAAGACATTTAATAAAAGTGAGATAGAATACACTAACACAAAAAACACTGAATTTGGCGAATTTCATGGGACAATGCCTCGCGTCGGGAACAGGTATTTAGGCAGATATTCCGGAAAGAGTTATAATCTGATTATCATTTTCGAAGATATAGACGAATCACATATAAGAATTACAGACTTCTTAATGGATAAAAAGGACCAACTATATGTATCAACTGATTCATACATTGGCTGTTCTGTTTTCCGTAATGGTAAAAAGAATAGTAATGGCGTATATGACGGTGAGAAAGTCTGCAACGAGATTGACGTCGTAAAGTTAAAGACCGCCAATCCCCAATGTATGAACGTGATCCCCATCGTAAAAGCATGGAAAATAGACGCTAACGGCAAATTCATCGAAGTATCCACAACAAGACTGACATGGTATGACGAATGTCCGTAAATCATTTATACTTAACAATATCAACTAATGAAAAAGAAAATTATCTGTGTACTTGGCACATTTTTATTCAGCGCGTCGATTTCGGCGCAGGATTACACATCACCCGCTTCATTCAAATTGTATTTGGAACAACGGGAAGAACCGATGACATGGGCTATTTTGATACTGTCCGTCATTCTGTTTTTCATGCGGATTTCACGAACAAAGGGCAGGCCTGTGTCTGATGGGAACTATGGAGTCTTTAATACGCTTTTCCTTGCAGTCAGCGGTATTGAAATACTGTATTTCTTTGGTTCAGGCTCAATTTGGTTTTGTACTCCCGACCGTGTAGGATGGTTATGGACTGTTATTAATTTCATTCTTCTGTGTGGCGTTGTTTATAATCAGGTTTATTGCTATATCAGCATTTTAGAAGATATTCCCGCACGCAATAATGTTGAGTGTGATTATTCTCTCGGATGGCTTAGCGCCGTGGGAGGTGTTATTCTGGGATTTATTTTCGCCCTTTTCTTTAAGGCCGGACATCTCTATTTGTTTGCTATAGTGGTGCTTCTACAAATTGTTCAAATAATCATGATTTTCAAATGTTATGGTCGCGACAAGCGGAAAGGCGCATGGTTTTGCTCTTTTGCCTATCTATTAGGTACGTTTGGAAGCATTCTAACAGCCTCGGTCCTGATAGCCTTATTGATAATCATTGCTGTCGGTATAGGTATTTTATGGATATGCTCGAAAGCATTCGGCTGGGGAGACAGCGGGAGTGGAGAAACGCCGAAGGTAAGAGGATATTACAGCGACGGGACTTCCGAGGAAATGGAATATCAGGGAAAAGGCATTACGGGAGAGAAATATTATAAAGGTAAAGATACGGGAAATACGTATGTGGATCCTTAAACAGATGAAAACCGTTTCGGGAACGTCCGGTGTCACCCGGACGGTCGAACCGGGCTATGCCTCCCGCCTGACGCAAAGCATCCGGATCGTGAGAGGCAATTCCGACTGAGTATGAATATTTTTAATTTTAATATAGAATAGGGAAAGCTGATGCCCTGACCAAGTAGGCAAATTTTATACTTTATGATTATGAAAAAGATTTTATTGAAAATCGCTGTCTTGACAGCATTCGCCGTTGTTGCGGGCGTAATGGCAACAGGTTGTAAAAGCAGCAAACAGGTAAGTGGCATCACGGATCCTTTTAAGGGAGGAGGGCACGTATCGCCCTGCAATACGTTTGATGATGAAACGTATTTCGGTGCAACAGGTATTGCGTCGGGACCTGCCACACAAAAGGGGGCGTTGCAGTTAACCGCCCTGTCGAATGGACAAAACATGATCCGGCGAAAAATGGAACACGCATACGAAGGTCTTGTAAAGGATTTTATGGAGCATATCGGAGGAAATGCCGGGTCGGATGTGGAAACCCAAACTATCGGAGGAGGCAAGCAGGTTATTATGAGGATTGTAAACGATGCCAGTCACCACTGTCTGCTGTATTCGGGTGTGGATGACAAGGGAAATGTGGAGTGTTATATCGGCATAAGAATCAGCAAACGCAAAGTCGCCGATGCGGTTGCCAATGCAGTTACCGGTAACCTGTCGAAAAACGAGAAGGAGGCTATACGTCAACATGCCGAAGAGTTCGGAAAATACGCGGATGAATATTTAAAAAAATACAGAGGTGAATAAGATAAAAAAATCGGTAATAAGAGCATGTCTCTGTATGGCACTGTTTCCCGCTCTTGCGGCGGGACAGTGCTACTCTTCGCAGAAAAAACCCTCCTGGACGGAAGGGTATTTTATGGATGAGAAAAATTCGTACATCGAAACGGCGGATGCAACCGGATATACGGAAGATGAAGCGCGCAACAAGGCTGCATCCATCATTATTGAACGGCGTAGCGCTACCACCGGCCAACGTGTGACCGTACAGGTGCGTGGAAACAGCGTAATGGTATCCGGAAACGATAACCTGATCGTCAAGGCGAGGGTGATTGACGAGTACCGCGAATTGTGCAACGGGCGATATCACGTATATCTTCTGGTGCAGACGGCCAAAAATCCGACTTTTGAATTTGAGGCGGTGAAAGTCTCTTCCGATTACGGTTTCCTGCCCGGCTCATTCATTCCCGGCATGGCACAGATACAGAAAGGCAGCAAGGCCAAAGGTATCTTGTTTATTGCCGGCGAGATAGCGCTTGTCGGCGGTATCGTAACGGCCGAAAATCTTCGCGCTTCCTATACTTCCAAAATCAACGGAACACACAATGCGGACAGCAGACAGACCTATATCAACAATGCCGATAACTGGGGAAACATGCGTAATGCATTTATTGCCGGAGCTGCAGCCCTTTATCTCTGGAACGTGATTGACGGCATTGCCGCCAAAGGCAGGAAACATGTGGTCATACTGGGTGACAACAGTATGAGGATTACGCCGTTCGCAACACCATACGCGGGAGGCGTTTCCCTGGCGTTTAATTTTTAAGTGACTGAAATCAGAAACAACCGATATGAAGCGTTATTCAATCCTGT